>NZ_WXWK01000087.1:0-28735 GCF_009904835.1 Vibrio sp. V33_P6A3T137
TTACTAATATGTACAAAAGCTAAAGATTTATTATAGCAATTCAACGCGCACAGTTTCCCCTGTCTCGCTACTTTGCAGCGCCATCTCTATCAACTGGATGTTTTGTAGCGCTTGCTCTGCGGGAACTGGATTATCGGTGCCAAGTCGAATCGCATCGGCCACGGCTTTAAAATAGTGTTGATAACCACCGACTTCTGTCTCGATTAATTCTGAGCCTTGCTCACTGTAGAGTTGCCCATAGAGATATAAGTCTTCTTTTGCCCATTCGGGGCTGTCAGGTGCTCGTCCTTGCTTTAAATAGTCTTCTTGTTGGTCAAGGCCCTGTTTAACAAACTTGGCTTTAGTGCCCAACACATTAAAGCGTAAATTAGGCTCTGGGCTATAGAGGTTAGCGTGCAGATGCACCAGGTGATCGGGATAGTGTAAGATGAGGTTGAAGTAATCAATGGTCTGCGCGCCGGGGCGCATCATACGGCATTGGGCGTTAATCGCTTGTGGTAAACCAAACAGCACCAGCACTTGATCGAGTAGGTGAGGAGCAAGATCAAACAAGATCCCACCACCTTGTTGTGACTGCTCGCGCCAGCGTTGACGCACTTGCGGACGATAGCGATCAAAATGCGACTCAAACAGGCGAACTTCACCTAATCGTCCCTCTTTAATCAATTTTTGCACGGTGAGGAAATCCCCATCCCAACGTCGATTATGAAAGACACTCAGTAACAGACCTTGCTGATGGGCAAGAGCGATCAAAGCCCGCCCCTCTTCGACACTGGTGACAAAGGGTTTTTCGACAATCACATGCTTACCGTTTTCTAGCGCTCGCTTTGCTAAAGGAAAATGGACATCATTAGGCGCGGTGATGATTACTAACTCAGCATCGCTGTTATCTAACAAACTCTCTGCATCCTGATACCACTGAGCTTGTGGCCAATCAGCTTCGACCGCATCTTGCTGACTGGAACTGATCGCGCACAATGTCAGTTCAGGTAAACTTTGAATAAAAGGTAAATGGAAAGTTTTTGCCGAGTAGCCATAGCCAATAACGGCGGTTTTGATTGGGTGATAAGTCATGATTGAATCTTCTCTTTTAGTATGTCGAGACTATCTTCATCATGCCCAATGCTGCTCTTGGGGTAAAGGTTTGTTTATCATAGCAAGCATTTGATAGTCAGCAGCCCACAAAAGAAAAAACCACCATCAAACAGACAGTGGTTAGCACATAGAACTCAATTAAGCGGCGGCGATGTAATGTCGTTTGGTATGCTTTTTTTGTTGCAGCTCGGCTATCAACGCATCGATATCCACCTCGATATTAAAACGCTGCTTGAGATTGGCGAGGAAGATAGGATCTTCACACATCGCTTTTTGTGGCTCATCGCTGATTTTGGCGACGGGTCGCCCGCAACATTCCGTTAACTTAATCACGATAGACAGTGGCTTATAGACTTTGCCTTGCGCATTTTTCCAATCCGCGAGATCGTTAGTCAAGAAAGTACCGATCCCGAATGAAACGCGCACTCTGCCAGCGAAGTATTCACACAAATCGAGTGCTCGCGCAAAGTTGAGCCCATCGGAGAAAATAAATAGCTTGTTACGAGGATCGATACCAAGCTTCTCATAGTGAGCAATCATCTTATCACCCCAGGTAAATGGGCAACCTGAGTCATGCCGCACGCCATCATACGCTTTCGCTAAATGGACATTAAAATCGTTGAGAAAAGCATCAATATTTAAGGTGTCGGTTGGCGCAATAGCAAGCTGACCATCAAAAGCGCGCAGCCACTGTTCAAGGGCAACGCGTTGTGAGTCTCCGACATTAACCAACGCTTGATGGCCCATAAACCACTCATGAGCAATCGTACCAATCGGCTTGAGATTAAACTCACGAGCAAAATGATAATTACTGGTGCCTAATAACTGCTCAGGAATTTCTTGTTGTAAGTAAGCAATCACATCTCGCTGAACTTGGCTGGAAAAACGTCGCCGCGTACCCATTTCGGTCAATGAGAAGTTGCTGATCCCACGCTGAGCAATTTCTGCTTTTAAAGCTTGCACTTTATCAGCCAATACTTGCATCGGTAACTCGGCGGGCACTTGCGCCCAGTGACGACGACTACGAACTTCAGAGATCAAAGCCATCACTAATGTTTCATACAAAATGGTGTCTCGCCACGTACCTTGAATCGCGATGCGTAGCTGGCGCTTGCCCTCTTGCTTAATGATCCCCATTTCCACTTGACGCTCTGGTTGAAAATGGAAATAGCGTAATGACTGTAAAAAAGTGTGATTAAGGTGTGGGGCATGTTGCTCTAAATAAACAATGTCAGCATCCGAAAAACGCAGTGAAGCCAAATGATTGATTTCTTGGCGAACTTCTTCTAATAAGCCACTGATGTCTTCATCGCTGCGTACAATCAATTCATAGCGCACCTCAACATCCGGATACAACGAATGAACAGCCTGCATCATATTGATTTTATAGGCATCAAGATCCAGCAAACTGCGGATAAAAAGAGGAGAAAACAGGCGATCGCTCATGATGATGCCATCCTTTCGTTCGGTTTTATTCAGTCATTACGTTAGTAACAACGTGTTGCTAACTTTTGGCGAACAATAAATTACCCTTGCAAGTTTGTCAACTTTTGTGACAAACCTAGTCACCCACCAATTAACCTCGTTATAAATAGGGACAACGCAGATTAACCCGCTAGTTATAGCAACAATCACAGCACGTTTGTTATCCAAATTATGTTTGTCACAAAGTGTTATTTACATTTGACCATCATCATCCACTTACCTAGAATAGACCCGTTGTTGATAAGAGAGCCCATTATGATTGTCACTATCGATATGATTTGCCTGCGTCTTGCGCCAAAATCTATCCAAGTTTTATTGGTGAAACGGTCTAATCCGAACCGGCCGGATTGTGGTAAATGGGCATTGCCCGGTGGGATAGTCTATGACGAAGATATGACCGCTCATGGTGGTGAACCGGTCGATGAGGATTTTGATGCGGCGAGACGACGTATTTGTCGGCAAAAAGTCCATACCTATCCCAACTTTATCAGCGATCCGCTGGTTGATGGCAACCCCAAACGCGATCCGAATGGCTGGAGTGTCAGCATTTCTCATTACGCTTTATTAAACGCTTCTAATGTTAAACAGATCGAAGATTTTGGCATCGACCCCGAACGAGCCAATTGGTTTGATCTTCCCCCCCTACTTAACGGGGAAATGGCACTGGCTTTTGATCATGTCGCACAAATTCAGCATGCATGGCAAAAATTACGCGCTGCGGTTGAATACACGTCGGTAGTATTATTTTCATTAGAAAAAGAGTTTTTAGTGGCTGACATTATTGACGCCTACGCCAAGTTTGGCGTCGAAGTCAATCGTATGACCATTAAACGCCGCTTGATCAATACCGGAGTGATCGTCAGTACCAATAAAATGGCTGCCTCTTGTAAAGGCAAAGGTGGCAAGCCAGCCACCGTTTATCGTCTGGCTAGTCACGAAGTGACCTATTTTCAAACCTGTTTACGAGGTTAATTGATCGAAAATCATGTACAGTAACGGTGATGAGGTTAACTGATAATAGATAGGTAGGTAGGAAGCAATGCAGATTATTCTTGTTCATGGACTTTATATGCATGGCTTGGTAATGCATCCTCTGAGCCATCGTCTGCATAAATTGGGTTATCGTACTCAAACCATTAGCTACAACTCACTAGCCATTGATGATGAGACTATTTTCCGCCGTCTTGACCGGGCGATCGCTCATGGTTCCCATAATGCTTTAGTCGGACACAGTTTGGGCGGATTGGTGATTAAACGTTATCTAGAATCACGCACGCCTTCTGGTGATACCGTTTCCCATGTCGTTGCTATTGGCTCTCCTTTGCAAGGTGCTTCGATCGTCAATAAAATTGAGCAATTAGGTTTAGGGGCAGCATTAGGTAATTCTGCCGAATTTGGCTTAAAACAACACCATGACGAATGGCGCTATCCGCAAAAGCTTGGCAGTATTGCCGGCACAATACCTTTAGGTCTGCGCAGCCTTTTACTGCGTGATCAACTGGACTCCGATGGCACAGTGACAGTAGAAGAAACCAAAATAGCTGGCATGACAGATCACATCGCAATATCGACCACTCATACGAGCATGCTGTTTAATCATTCCGTTGCCGAGCAAATCGACCACTTCCTTCGCTATAACCGCTTCCGACGCTAAGGTCGTTGGAGACTTCTGGCGACCTTTTGCTTCACATCAAACCGATGACGGTAGAAAACATACCCACGATTCATTCAGAAGAAGATGTTGCCATCATCAGTGCTTTGCCATGCAATAAACAATCCGCAACTTTACGTCTGGCCGCTTTGACTAAATTGGCGAGTGTCTGCCGCGATACGCCCATGACCAACGCCGCCTCTTGCTGTTGTAAACCTTGGTAATCGACTAATCGGATCGCTTCAAACTCATCGGCTGCTAATGTGACGCGTTCTAATTGCGCCATCGGAATGCCGTTAGGTTTAAAACACGTTTGTGCAGGCACACCACAAATGTGTCTAGGAATTTTAGGACGAGCCATCACTTTTCTCTTTTCTGGGCATTCATAGCGCCGTTAATCGGTATTGTGTCATTTTAGCAAGAAAAGGCAACGTAACGCTTTATAATCAAGCTGATGCTGCTATCGATTGATAAATTTAACAAAATGATACAAAAGAAAAACAAATTAAACATTTATAACCTATCTCACATTCAACTTAGCTAATAATCAGTACACTCTGCCGGTTTTTGACTATTGGAGTACCTATAATGAATCGACTGTGGATCGGTTTTGGCTTGTTATTGATCCCGCAACTCGCGTCTGCAAGTAATGCCACCCATGACGCACCACTTGTACTTACTCATTCGACGATTGGCTATGCCTCTTTAATTTTATTTTGCTTCGCCTATGCGCTGGTGATGCTAGAAGAGTATTTGCAACTGCGTAAATCGAAACCAGTTTTGCTTGCAGCCGGACTGATTTGGGCGATGATTGGCTATGCCTATCAACAGCATGGTAATGTTGATATTGCACGAGCCGCGCTCGAACATAACTTGCTGGAATATGCAGAACTATTGCTGTTTTTGCTGGTTGCCATGACATACATCAGTGCGATGGAAGAGCGGCGCTTATTTGATGCGCTGCAAGCTTGGATGGTCGGTAAAGGCTTTAATTTTAAAACCTTATTCTGGCTGACCGGTATTTTGGCTTTCTTTATCTCACCGATTGCCGATAACTTAACCACCGCACTACTGATGTGCGCGGTAGTGATGAAAGTCGGTGGCAGCAACACTAAGTTTGTCAATCTGGCGTGTATCAATATCGTCTTAGCGTCTAACGCAGGGGGGGCATTCAGTCCATTTGGGGATATTACCACTCTCATGGTATGGCAAGCTGGTCATGTCACGTTTATGCAGTTTATGGATCTGTTTGTACCTTCGGTGGTCAATTATCTGATCCCTGCTTTCATTATGTCGTGGTTTTTACCCAAAGAGCAGCCAGATGCGGTTTATGAACAGGTAGAAATGAAACGCGGCGCACGACGAATTGTCGCACTGTTTATTTTTACCGTCGCAACCGCCGTCTCTTTTCATGCCCTATTCCACTTCCCACCCGTGATTGGCATGATGATGGGGCTTGGGTATTTACAATTCTTTGGTTATTTCCTCAGAAAAACATTAGCCAGCTCATTAGCTAAAAAAGCCGCAATGGCGATGGCGAAAAATGATGAGGCCGCGTTAAAACGTCTCGGTTCTGTGGTTCCTTTCGATGTTTTTCGACGTATTTCTCATGCCGAATGGGACACGCTCCTGTTTTTCTACGGCGTGGTGATGTGTGTCGGCGGGCTAAGCCTGCTCGGTTATTTAGGTCTGATGTCGGAGCTGATGTATACCCAGTGGGATCCAGTATGGGCAAATATTGCGCTGGGTATCTTGTCGGCGATTGTCGATAACATCCCTGTTATGTTTGCGGTATTGAGTATGGAACCGGAGATGTCGCTCGGCAACTGGTTATTAATTACCTTGTCTGCGGGCGTTGGTGGTAGCTTACTTTCTATTGGTTCAGCGGCTGGGGTGGCTTTAATGGGGGCAGCACACGGTAAATACACCTTTGTCGGCCACTTAAAATGGGCTCCGGTGATCATGCTGGGTTACGTAGCGAGTATTGCTGTGCACCTACTGCTCAACCAAGGACTATTTACCTAATCTTGTCTCAATATTGCTATGGTGTTGAAGACTGTCATCGACACCGCTAGCAACGCTCAATAAACCAAGGCAGAGGGATGATGATCATCAAATCCTCTGCCTTGCTTTTATTGATCAACGACCAGCATTTACGGTAATACCGCTAAACCATACACTGCCGTTAGTTGTTTTGTGGATCAGCATCTAAACGTACCCAGACATGGCTCATCTGGTACAACGCACACGCACTGCAGGTTAAAACTTCCCCGCCACCGTGAATACGCATCACTAAATCATCCCGCTTCTCTTTCGAACTTTGCCGAAACTGTATCGCCAATTGATTATCTTTAACAATAAAACTGCGTTGCCACAAACGAGTACCGTTCGACTCAAACGCCACTTCACCGTCTTTGAAGAGCAACATATCTTGATTATGCTGATTATCGTACTTACCTTCAAAAGAGAACGTCGGTCTATCAGCCAGACGCTCTAATTCTTCTTGGCTACAAGCGACTAACAGAGCAAGCAACAGCAGGGTAATTGCTGTTTTAAACCACTGACGATGCATGCTCCTTTCCTCCCGCTATGTGCTGCTTACTATCCTGCGAATGACGACCGCTGATTGATTCCGTTGAGCCAAGCATCACAACCTCTAGCGCTCAAATAAATACACATATTTTGGTAATGAACAATATGCATAAGTATAGAACAAGATTCGATTTACTGACTTAACCTTAGCGTGATCGTCGATTAATTAACCAACTCCTCGCGTGATCAACCAAACCCATTTGCTGATACCTACCTTTTCGCCAGTCACTAACGGTGAGAGTATCAAATGGTATCTGGTTATCGTACCTAGAGATGCGCAAAATGAATAGTCAGTAAAATCTGATTTATCACCCTACAAAAGCATTAATCGTCATCGAGAGAGCATTACCGAACTTATCCCTTTCCGACTTAACGCTACCGCTTTAACTCGAAAGGGGATAATCAACATTAGCGCAATAGAGTGATGTACCCTTGCAAAACGATCAGATTCACAATATCAATGAAAAAGGCCCCGACAATCGGCACGACCATAAAAGCTTGGGGAGAAGGTCCATAACGGTTGACTATCGACCCCATGTTCATCACTGCCGTTGGTGTCGCCCCTAAGCCAAAACCACAATGGCCACTCGCCATCACCGCGCCATCATAAGTTTTGCCCATTATTCGAAAAGTCACCGTATACGCGAACAGCGCTAATATCACCGATTGAACGCTAAGAATAATTAAAAAGGGCAGCGCAAGATCAAACACATTCCATAACTTAAGGCTCATCAGCGCCATTGCGAGAAATAATGACAGCGATACAGTGCCTAGAATATCGACCGTTTCGGTATCGATCTTACCCATTTTGCTCACCTCCAACAGATTGGTGATAGCAACACCGATAAAGAGCGCATAAACAAAATCCGGAACCATTAACCAAGCGATCTGAAAATGTGCCACCCATTGGCTAACATAATGTGCCCCTGTGACACACAGTAAAATCGTAGCTAAACTTTCGACTACTTTTTTAGCAGTCACACGGTCTTCTTCATGCTCGTTGTACGTGACAAGCTCAGGAAAACGTTGATGAGTTTGATTGCCAATACCGTAGTCAGATTGTAGATGATGTTTATCAATCAATCTTTTCGCCATTGGACTGCCAATGACCCCACCAATGATTAAGCCAAAAGTCGCAGAAGCCATGGCAATTTCGAGCACATTATCTAAGCCATAGACATTTTGAAAAGTCTGTGCCCAAGCCGCTCCGGTCCCATGACCGCCTGACAAGGTAATCGAACCCGCAATCAGCCCCATTAACGGATCTAACCCAAGCAAAGTCGCTAATGAAATGCCTACGGCGTTTTGAACAACGATAAAAACAGAAGCGACAGCCAAAAATAAAAAGACTTTGAGACCGCCTTTAACCAATTGAGTGTAATTAGCGGCAAGGCCAACGGTAGCAAAAAATATCAACATAAAGGTGTTTTGTAACGGCAAATCAAAACGTATATCTACCGCATTAAAATGTAATATGGTCAATACGCTGGCAACCACCAAACCACCGACGATCGGCTCTGGTATGGTGAATTTCTTCAAGATCGGGATGTGAAAATTAATAGAACGCCCTAAAAAAAGCACACTGATTGCCACTAGAAAAGACTCTAGTGGACCAATAGCAATAACCTGATTCATGTTACCTCTCAACTGCATGTATGATTTCGGTGATTCCCTAATTGAAATGGGTACTTTGGCAGGGTGCCTAGCAATAGCCTGTATTTCTAGAACCAATTGCCGTTAAATTCCCAAAAAATAAGAATAAAAAGCAAATTAATCGCCATTAATTCTCGTAATTTGAGAAACAGACAAGCATCAGCCCTCACACAGAATCATGATTGAAAAAGGTTGCTTATAGCCAAACAACTTGGAGCTGCAGGTAGAAAGAAGATATGAACAATGGCGGAAAAAGAGAAAGGAAAAAAGAAAGCCCAAGCGGCGTTTAGCGACTTGGGCTTCCTTTCTATTGAAGGCTATTAAAACGCTAACCTCAGTCATCGTCTCGAAACGAGACTTAACCAAAGATGCTGATATACCCTTGCAAAACGATCAGGTTAACAATATCAATAAAAAACGCACCGACAATCGGCACGACCATAAAGGCTTGTGGTGAAGGGCCATAACGATTGACAATCGAGCCCATGTTCATCACTGCCGTTGGTGTCGCTCCTAAGCCAAAACCACAATGCCCACCAGCAATCACCGCAGCATCATAATTGCTACCCATGAATTTAAAAGTCACGTAGTAGGTAAAGAAAGCGAGGACGATGGATTGTACAGTGAGGATAATTAAAAATGGAATGGCTAAATCGAGCACATTCCACAGCTTTAAACTCATCAACGCCATCGCCAAAAATAAGGACAGCGAGACGGTTCCCAGCATGTCGATGGTTTCAGTATCGAGCTTACGAACTTTCGTCACTTCGAGTACGTTAGTGATGATCACACCGATAAACAAGGCATAAACGAAATCAGGGATCATCAGCCATTGGATTTCTAAAGTACTTGCCCATTGTGAAACGTATCGCGCTCCAACCACGCAAACAATCAAAAAGAACAGTTGTTCAACCACCTTTTTTCCGGTGACTTTATCTTCTTCATTTTCGTTGTAGGTGATGATTTCAGGGTGCCGTTCATGGGTTTTAGAGCTTCGACCATACACAGATTCCATATTGTGTTTGTTTACCAAACGCTGGGCCACCGGGCTACCAATTAAGCCGCCAATGATCAAACCGAAGGTAGCCGATGCCATGGCTATCTCAAGCACATTATCAAGGCCATACATCTCTTGGAAAGTTTGCGACCAAGCGGCACCAGTACCGTGTCCGCCAGAAAGCGTAATCGACCCTGCCACTAAGCCCATTAATGGATCCAAGCCTAACGCAGTCGCCATCGAGACACCGATGCCATTTTGAATAATGATATAAAACGACGCGATGGCCAAAAACAGAAACACCTTGGCCCCGCCTTTGATAAGTTGTGTGTAGTTCGCCGCCAAGCCAACAGTGGCAAAGAACATCAGCATAAAGGTATTTTGCAGCGGTAAATCAAACTCTAAATCCATACCATAAAAATGCAGCATGCTGATCAGGCATGAAACAATTAAACCGCCGACAATCGGCTCTGGTATATTGAATTTATTTAAAATCGGCAGCCTGGCATTAACAAAGTGGCCTAAAAACAGCACGCTGATCGCCACTAAAAAGGACTCCAGTGCCCCAACTGAAATTAAATGATTCATACAACCTCATCATAATATGCTCTTCATCCTCCATGATGATTGAGGGTTAATGGGATAGTCTATTCGATAGCTCACGTCCACAAAGATACGTATCTCAACCGTTGTTGTGCGCCTTAGGCTGATTTAATGGGTGGAATAAGCGATGGTTAACTCACGCTGTTTACCCTTTAAAATGTAAAAAGGAGCACACCACAAGTGGGTGGTTGCGCTCCTTTTTGCTGTTGAGCGTGCGCGAAAGCGGGTCTTTCTGGGCCACAATAGGCTCCTTTA
Organism: Vibrio sp. V33_P6A3T137; assembly: GCF_009904835.1. Classification (NCBI taxonomy): domain Bacteria; kingdom Pseudomonadati; phylum Pseudomonadota; class Gammaproteobacteria; order Vibrionales; family Vibrionaceae; genus Vibrio; species Vibrio sp. V33_P6A3T137. Next base: position 10,332 of record NZ_WXWK01000087.1, read on the forward strand.
CATCAACAGAAATGACCGATGCTATCGGATAGCGTTGTGGCTATAGCCTCTATCGCCAAATCATTTGGGATAGAACAAGAGAAGATGTCCCTAGGGCGAATTTACCTTTAGCGATGTTTATTTTTTCAGCTAAAAATCAACACGCCCTAGCCTGCAATTTACTTGTTCCTATCGTAGTGGAATACTCTGACTCATGGATAGGTTGTGAGTCGAAACCAAGGAAAAACTCAAGTTCGCAACAGGCTGCATGGCCATAACCGGGCCGGACTATAGCACAGGAACCACGATTTTAGGTAACCCTATCCCATTGGCGGAAGGCACATTATTACAAATATGTGACAAAAATATGAATTAGGATAATCACAAAGGTAAATGATTCTCACCAATCATCACTGACCGATGGGGCCACCACCTGTACAGGGAAACCATTTTGCGCAGCAATGGCCGCTCGAGCACGTGCGTCAGAATGATGAGAGGCGCTCAGCCACCAAGTTAACTCAACCGGCAAATCAAGGGATTTTTTACTCCCATCACTACGGGTTAGAGGCTCATGAGCTTCAAGGTATACACTGCGATCAGGCTCCAGCGTGACTTTGATCGGCTCATCGATGATCCGCACTTTTACCCCGCGATCCACTTGGTGAAAAAGCCACTCAATGTCTTTAGGATCCATACGAATACAGCCCGAACTCACGCGCATGCCAATCCCAAAGTCTTTGTTAGTGCCATGAATCAGATACTCTCCTGAACCATAGGCTAAGCGCATTGCATAGTTACCCATCGGATTATCTGGACCGGCAGGAACCACCGCGGGTAACTCAATACCACGCTGCAAATACTCATTACGCACTGACTGCGGCGGAGTCCAAGTTGGGTTACGGCGCATTTGGCTGATTTGTGTGGTCATTTCTGGCGTATCACGGCCAATTCGACCAATTCCAACCGGGAAAATATGCACCTGCTGAGTATTAGGTGGAAAATAATACAAACGCAACTCGGCAAGATTGACCACAATGCCTTGATACTCAACCTCAGGTAAAATGACCTGTGAAGGAATCGTCAACACCAAACCCGCTTGGGGGAGAAACGGGTCGAGGCCTTTATTGGCCGCCATTAAAGCCAGAAAACCGACATCATATTGGCCTGCTATCTGCGCCAACGTTTGTCCTTCTTGCACTTCATGATAATGCATCCGCCCGACTAGGCGACTGCCCTCTTTAGGCAAGTCATAGACTGCCGCTTGCAAAGAGGCGAGCCCACTTAACCAGAGTAAACCGATGAGAAACCCGTTACGCAACATCAATAGGATTATCCTTTGCTTCTTTGTAGAGACGTAAGGTTACTTCTCTTGCTACTTTATGATCAACCATCGGTGAAGGATATAACAGAGACTTAACACCAGGCCATTTCCAAGGCGTATGAATATAGGCAGTAGGCACACTGGCCAGTTCAGGCACCCATTGACGAATAAATTGCCCGCTGGGATCAAACCGCTCACCTTGAGTAATCGGGTTAAAAATTCGAAAATAGGGCTGACCATCACAACCGGTGGAAGCGCACCATTGCCAACCGCCATTATTCGCAGCGTAATCACCATCGATTAATTGCTGCATAAAGTAGCGCTCTCCCCAATGCCAATCGATATGCAGATCTTTGGTCAGAAAACTCGCTACGACCATTCTTAATCGGTTATGCATCCAACCGGTTTGATTTAATTGCCGCATCGCCGCATCGACAATCGGATAGCCAGTTTTACCCTCACACCAACGAGCAAAAGCTTGCTTATCATCCGACCATTGCAGTCGATCACCCCATGAATGAAAAGCTTTGCCTTTCGATAATTTACTTTCAAACACCAATAGATGCTGATAAAACTCGCGCCAAATCAATTCACTCAACCAGATTTCCGCGCCAGAAGATAACAGGGCGGATTGCGATTGCGCATACATTCGCGCCATACATTGCCGCACCGAGAGCATGCCAATCGCCAGATAAGGAGAAAGCCGACTCGTGCCTTCCTGAGCCGGGAAATCACGTTGCTGATGATAATCATCGATCGATTGCTGGCAAAACTGACGTAATTGGTGGCGAACGGTTTCAAAATCTACGGGCCATTGATCACTCGATACTCGTGGATAAGCAAAGTCTTGCCTCTCATTCCACAACGCGTTGTGTTCAGAAGCCAGTAACGGGTTCACCGCAGCAGTTGGAGTTGAAACGATGACTGGCGGTGTAAACCGACTCAACCATGCCCGTTTGAAAGGTGTAAAGACTTTAAAATACTCGCCTTGTTTATTTAATACCTGCCCAGGCGTAAGTAGACACTTATCATCACAAGCTAACCAATCAATCCCGAGCGTACTTAATGCCTGTTCAGTTTGGCTATCCCGCTGCTGTTCATTCCATTCATAGTCGCGATTGACCAACACTTGATTGACCGACAAGCTTTGTGCAAATTCACTGACCACTTGACTTGCTTGTTGATAGTCATCAACCTGTTTGTAAAATAAAGGAATATTTAATGCCGCTAATTCTTGCTGCAAAGTAAACAAACGGCGATAAATGAAATCTGCTTGGATCGGAGCCAAGTCATGACGTTGCCACTGATGAGGTGTGGCCACGAAAAGGGCCGAAACCGATTCACCGCTGGCAATCGCCTGCTGTAATGCTGTGTTATCTATCGCGCGCAAATCTCGGCGCAACCAGACCAGTTTCATGACTCATTCTCCTGATGGGTTAAGACATCCAAAACACTGGATAAGACCAAGTGATCCTGCAGTTGGGTTTTCAACTGAGCCAACGCAGAGCGCTGCGCTTCTGCTAAACTTCGATGTGAAAACACACTCACTCCTTGCCAGTCGTGCAAACTTTCGTGCTGGAGCAAGCCACTCATATCGTCAACGCCTTCAATAAACGTCACTTGATAGCCTTTTTCAGCCCACATTACCGCCCAAAGCCAAGCAAGAATGCTACCGTGTCCATCAAAGCTGATACACAAACAAGGACCACGATGCGCCGCTTTATTTTCCGATTCGAGAATACTCGATAATTTACTGAGCATCAGGCTGCTAAACAGCCCCTTTTGCAGCGAGCGTAATGGTCCTTTGACCTTTTCCAGAGCTTCAATCACCGGCAACACAAACTGCGCTTCAATAATATCCAAAGGGTATTCTTTCATTACCGTGGCAATCACATTCGCGGCTTTGGCTCGTTTCAATTTAGCCAACGCGTCCAGTAACGCCGAACACGCTTCAAGCTCTCCACCCGGGTCCAGCACCTCACTTTCCGGTAGTTGATTGTTGTGTAACAACTGACTTACTTTGCCAATCGAGACGCCTTTTAATAACCAGCTCTGAATGGTTTGGATCGTCTGAATATCCTGTTCGGTATACAGCCGATGCCCTTTCTCGGTACGTAAAGGTTGCAACAAGCTGTAGCGACGCTGCCAAGCACGTAACGTTACAGGCTTAACACCGGTTAACTCCGCAACTTCACGAATCGCATAGTGCTTCGCCTCATAGTCCATAACGTAATCTCAATGCTTGTGGGTGGGGATCTAAATAACGCTGCTGACTAAGATACTCATCAGGATACATGGATAAATAGTGCTTAATTAACGTTAAAGGCGCGAGCAGAGGCAATAAACCTTGACGATATTCATCAATCACTCGCGCTAACTCGGCTTTCTGTTGTGCGGTCAAAGAGCGTTTAAAATAACCTTGGATGTGCATTAGCACGTTAGTATTATTTTTACGGCTAATACGGTGAGTAAGTGCTTGCATTAAGCCTAAGCGATATTGCTCGATAAAGGTGTCGGTCGGATATTTGGTCACTTCCGCGACTAAACGCCCTAAAGCTTTGTAGGACATCGGATGATGAGCCATTAAAGAGAGTTTATAACGCGAATGGAATTCCACGACTTTACCTGCCGTTGGCTGTGAGCCAAGCGATTGGTAAAAATCATTTAAACAAAAAACGCGAGTAATAAAATTTTCTCGCAGCACAGGGTCATTTAATCGACCATCCTCTTCAACCGGTAACCAAGGCATCCGTTGCATTAATTGTTGCGTGTACAACCCGACGCCATTTTTTTCAGCGCCGCCTCGTTCACCGTAGACTTTGACTCTTTCCATGCCACAGGTCGGCGATTTAGCACACACGATATAGCCGGATAAATGTTCAGATTGCAGCTGCTCTATTTTCTGCTCAGAATAATTGAGTAAGGCCGCCGTATGATCGCGGCTGGCATCTTTTGTTTCCACCAAGGCGATGCGTTCATTATTCGACATTAAACGTATGGTTGGTCGTGGCACTGGTAGCCCCATACCGACTTCGGGACAAACGGAAACAAATTCGAAGAAGTTGGCCAACTCTTTGGTAACAAAGTTGCTTACTTTATGCCCAGAGTCAAAGCGAACCGGTTCACCGAGTACACAAGCGCTAATACCAACGCGAATAGGGGTCGATTCCATCTTTTTTCTCCTAATGACGATAATGTTGGGTAACATCACTCACGGTTGTACAATTATTTTATTTGTATAAGGTATAGCACAGCTCCGCAAAGTTATACAAATTATTTTTTTGTACATGAAACTGAGCATCTTTTGTCTCCCTATTCGATTAAGCAGCTAAAAAGCCTAAAATTACAGCGAGAAAACGAGTGTTTTGTGATTCAAACGATTAACAAATCGATTGCGCCATCAAATTAAACAGATTTAGTTATCAATAAGGGATTCAAAAGATTATCAAGGTGTTTTTGTGACTTAGTTCTCACGGAGTACTGGTACGACAAGATAGTATTGCTGCAACTGAACATTCATCAGTCAACAATAATCGTAATTAACTATTGTGACTGATTAACTCTTGGAGAAAAATGATGGCGACCCCACATATTAACGCACAAGCAGGCGCATTTGCAGAAACCATTTTGATGCCTGGCGATCCGCTTCGCGCAAAGTTCATCGCCGAAACCTATTTAGACGATGTGACCCAAGTTTGTGATGTCCGTAACATGTTCGGTTACACCGGTTTTTACAAAGGTGTCAAACTGTCCGTCATGGGTCACGGCATGGGAATTCCATCCGCGAGCATTTATGTACACGAACTGCTGGCTGAATACGGCGTAAAAAATATTATTCGTATCGGTAGCTGTGGCGCTGTTCGTGATGATGTTAACTTAATGGATGTGGTGATCGCGATGGGCGCATCAACCGATTCTAAAGTAAACCGCATCCGTTTCGGCGGGCATGATTTTGCTGCAGTGGCCGATTATGACTTGCTAGAAACCGCAGTTAACCAAGCGCGCGCTCATCAAATTCCAGTTAAAGTCGGTAATATTTTCTCTGCTGACCTCTTCTATACTCCAGAGCCAGAAATTTTTGAAAAGATGAAAAAGCTAGGCATCTTAGGTGTCGATATGGAAGTCGCTGGTATTTATGGTGTTGCGGCTGAGCACGGCGCTCGCGCACTCGCTATTCTCACCGTCTCTGATCATATTTTGCGTGGTGAAAAACTCAGCTCTGAAGAACGTCAAAAATCGTTCCATGAGATGATGACCATTGCGCTCGATACGGCAATCAACCTTTAATTTTTTACCCCGAGGGGGAGATCGTGTCTAACGACCAATTACCAGCGGCCGCTGAAGGTTTGCAACTCAACTTTTGTAAAACATTGGCGTGTGATAACTTTGGCTTGAGCGACGCAAAACATTATGTTCTGCAACATGCGAACCCAAAGCGGCCAACGATGGTTTGTCGTGAGTGTGGAGCTTTCCCCCCCTTACTTAATAATCGCGATGTGCTTAATGAGCTGCATCGCTTACGTCAGCAACACCGTGATGGTTTGCCCGCGTGCCGGCGCGATAATTGTCAAAATTTTGGCTTATCGGTGCACACTCACAAACACCTTTATCACGCTTTTGGTTACAGTGGCGACAGACAGCGTTATCGCTGTAAACAGTGCCACTCGACTTTTGTCGATAAATGGTCAGGTTCGAATAATAAACTTTTATTACAAGAGAGCTTACTCGGCTTGCTGTTTACCGGATATTCTGTGCGCGAGATTTGCCGCAAGTTACACATCAATCCTAAAACTTTTTATGATCACGTCGAACACATTGCCAGCCGATGCCGACGTAAATTAGCCATGATTGACGCGCGATGGGTCAATCACGCCAAGACGTATCAGTTAGCCTCTTATTATTTGCCGCTACAACCTCGCAGCAATAATGGCGCGCTGTGGATGGCAACGGGTGATGCCAAAACCGGTTATATTTTGTGTCAGCATGTCAACTATTCAATCCATGAACAGGCGCAAGGAACGAACGATCACGATCCTTATCATCTACCTGCACGTTTTGTCAGTAAAGATTACTCTTCAGAATCAAACCTCCCGCTGTCAGTTTCTTCATCTATTTTACGGGAACGGATTGATCAAAAATATCAAACGATTTTAGCGCGAGGCAATGTTGAAGACCCAATGGGGAATTTAACGCGTTTTGATTATCCTTCAAAAGGAGCATTAATTCGCCCGCCCTATACTGCGTATGCTCATTATCTGCATGTGCTCGATCTGTGCCACAGTGATAAACCTGTGACAATTTTTATGCCCCAAGATCCTTTACTACGCTCTGCCTCAATGAGTGTTTGCTTACCTCGTATCCAAAATAACACCGTACATCTGATGTACGTTGAAGAGGATGAAACCTGGTCAAACCATCATGCATTCAACAAAATCGATATCGTCCTCATGGGCTGGTGGCGAGATCGATGGGCGATTATTAATCATCAGAATAGCGCGAAAGGGATCTGTTATTTAGCGGGTAATCATCCCGATCCTGAGCATTGGTTATCGATCGCTTCCACCCGTCAAATAGCTTTCTACCAACAGCGCTTCCAATTACTGTTTGAATCGTTGATCAATGAACCGCGTCGTAAATTACGTCCCGGTGGCATCTTGCCGTTATTGGATATTTTCCGTGCTTGGCATAACCTCTGTTATCAAGATAAATATGGTTTCACCGCAGCACAAAACTTAGGCGTAACTCAACAGCCTTTAACATTAAAAGAGCTTTTATCATAACGTAGCCTCCGCCAGCATTAAAAACCGCCCGCAAAAACACTCTTCATCCCCTGCGGGCGGTATTCAGTACTCAATCAAGGTCATAGGCTTGAACACAGGGTCTATCGACCCCATCACGTATTCACACTAAACTAAGAGGGAAGTGACTTTCTTACCACACCTTGGGGTGAATCAAGAAATGTGAACTAAGATCAATAAATACAGTGTCATCGAGTAATTCACAGTACATTACTTGTCGATAGAGATAAGCTTAAGCCTAAAGACCATGCACAAAAAGGTTCAATCATCCTTGATTAGGAAAGATAGCCTAAGGTTAATCAATCAGCATGGTACTGATAAGGATGATCATTTGGATAAGCATCAGCGCCTCCTCGAACAGGAAATTAAACAACTAAAATCGAGAATTGATTCTGAACCTCAACAGGTCATCGCTATCGCTCAGCAATGTTTATCTCGAGCCGAGCAGTTGGATTATTCTCAGGGTATCTTGCAATCACAGATCATTCTCTCACGTTGCGCTTGGGTCAATGGCGATTATCGCCTTGGTTTGAAAACCATTAAGCAAGCTTATCTCCACCAACACAGCCAAGATAATGATGATTATCTTGCCGAAATTTTTCATGTTCATGCTCTGCACTTCTGGGGACAAGCAAAATATTACACCGCACAACAGTATTGGATTAATGCGCTTGAGCAAGCTTCCCTTGTCGATGATACCGAAATCCTAATCGAAAGCCTTATCGGACTGGGTAATATTTGGCGCATGACTCATGACTATCAACTGGCTTGTTCTACCCATGAATTAGCCGTCAAAGTCGCCAATAATTGTCGAATCGCTTGGTTAGAAGGCAAAGCTCGGATTTTATGGGCTTGGGACCTTTATCTGCTCAATCATTACTTAGATATGCTTTCTGTGCTCGATGGCGCAGAAGAAGCCTTGCAAACTCATGCCGATCAAACTTGGCAAGCAGAAATATGGGATTTTCGTAGCCTCGCATTATTGGGTTTAGAACGTTTAGCGGATGCCGAACAAGCCACACAACGCGCGCATGATTTAGCTGAGCGACATAACCTGCCATGGATGAAAGCTCACGCTTATATTAGCCGCGCACGATTAGAATTATTGCGTAAAGACATCGATAAAGCCGGTCAGTTACTCGCTTTGGCCGAACAATCTGCAGAAAAATTCGATGATAGAGAGCTGCTCTCGCAAATTTGCTATCAACAATCGTTAGTCGCGGAAGAGAGTGGCAATTACCCGCAAGCATTGGCCGCCTTTCAAAAATATCGACAGCTTTCTCTTAGCATGCAACGTGAACATACCGCGCACTTAGGGTTAGATAAGGCGCGCCTCTCAAAACGGCAATTAGAACAGCGGGCTCGAAAACTCACTCATCGTATCCGCTCCCAGTATGAATATGATCCACAAAAACATTTATCTAATGTGGTGTCCGAAAACTACTGGTGGGAGCAACTGATGCTTTACAAAGCGGAATTAAAGCAAAGTAAACATTGCGTGTTGATCATTCGTCATGACGATCCCTCCTATTTAGATACCTGCACGGAAATCATCCATACCTTATGTGTCGCGCCGGATTTATTATCCCGTTTAAGCCCAACACGATTAGCGTTATTGTTGGCGGAAACCGGCCCTCAAGCCCAGCAGTTTTATCATACCCTTGAGCAAATATTGGATGTTTATCCATGGCAACGCAAAGGCTTAACCGGACCAAAACCACGATTAACTTGGCATGATATCTTGAGTTTTCCGTTTACTTTGGAACAATTAGAACAACTTCAAGCACAGGAAGAGGCCAATGGAAACACTGCTCAATAAAATTCAGGATGCAGGGTTAGACGTCACCGCCGTGAATGGGGAAGAAGCGATCATCTTTTGGCATCATGTTTATCAACATATCGCCAATTCTCCTGAAGAAAAAGCCTTGTGTCTTACGTTAAGTGCCGAGTATCGCGCGGAACTAAACCAATTAACAGCCAGCTCTGAGGAGTTAAATGCAGCACTGGAACTGCTCAGTGCCAGCAAAAACATTGAGCTAATTTTAAGTATTAAACAGAGTCTCAGCGAACGCTTAATTGAGCTTAGCCACTACCATGCGGCACTCAACGAATACGTGACTATCTCCCACCTTGCCGTCACCCATGGCTATATTGATGACTTTGCACAATCAGTACTTGGGATGGGAAACTTATGTGATGCTTACGGCGATCATAACCGTGCGCTGCGTTATTACCAAAAAATCGATGCGCTTGACCACGCTCTCAGTAGCCGATCGTTACGCTTACGTTATAAATTACATATGCTGGCCTGCTATCTGCATCTTCAACGTTTTTCGGCGGCTTATGATTTACTCAAGGAGTGCGAAGAGCTCAGTATCTTGGTCAGTGATAAAACCTTGATGGGGCAAATTGCGCTGTATCAAGCGAAGTTATGTCGTCAACACGGTCAACTGGATCAAGCAGTCACTCGACTATCCCATGTCCAATACGTCAGTGGTAACGTCCATTCGATGTGGCTATCTAACATGATACGCATTGAACAAGCTTATTGCTTATTAGAGTTAGATAAAGCACACATGGCAGCGTTGCTACTCACTACCACGGAAAAACGTCTTAAGAAACTTAACGTACCGATTTTAGAGCAGAGTCTGTATGCGGCATTCAGTGAAGTGTGTGAACGCCAAGGCGACTATCAACGCGCTTTATATTATGAGAAAAAAGGCTTTCGCTTAGAGTCTGATTTAGTAAAACGTATTCCGATTGGTGAACTGGGTGCGGCTCAGCTGCGCCGCTTAGCTCGTTTTGAGCCACAATTAAAACTGATTCTCTCTGAACAAGAAAATCGTGAGCTAAAAGAAACGACTGAGCATCAAAAAAACACCGTTGCTCAATTACAACAAGACGTGTTCACCGATCCATTGACTCAATTACATAACCGCCGTTGGTTAGAAATAAAGCTGAAAGATTTACTGCTCCACGAGACGTCCTTTGCTTTTTTAGTGGTGGATATTGATCACTTTAAATCGATTAATGATGAATTAAGCCATTTAGTCGGTGATAAAGCGATTACTCATGTTTCTGAAACGCTTGCCGATTATTTTAAGTTTCGTGGCGCCTCCTGTGTGCGCTTTGGTGGAGAAGAATTTTTAGTCATCCTTGAAGGCTGTTCATTAGATCAAGCCATCATGCATGCCGATACCTTTCGAGAACGCATCGTCAATTACGATTGGCAAACCATATTAGGCGAACGAGGTCTCACCGTCAGTATTGGTATCACCCTCCATCGTGATGGTGAAAATACTCAGCGAACCTTCTATCGTGCTGATAAAGCGCTTTACAGAGCGAAAGCCAATGGCCGCAATCAAGTTTGTAGTGAATAGTCATCAACTACAAACTTGATCTAAAACGCTTAATTTTTGCTTAAATTGCTTGGAAAAGGCCTCGAATCCACCTAAGATCGGCCACTGTTCACTTTTATAAATTTAACAAAAAGCGAATTCAGACCCCATAAAAAATCGACAAAGCAACGATTACACCCAAGAGTCTGAACGCGGAGCATTTATGCATACAACGTCATTAATCAATCATGAAAAACTGGCTCACCCTAAACCACAATCAACAGCCGATACCGTCACCACGGTCAACAGTATTGATGCTTTAGCGATGGTAGAGCATAGCAGTGAGTTAACCTTAAGTATTACCACACCGGTAGGAACAAAATTTCTTTGCAAAACCGCGTTTATTGGTACTCATTCAGACACTTATTTACTGATTGAAACGCCTAAAATTTCAGCCGATGACTTGAGTTATTACTTCCAGCAAGGTTTTTGGATCCATATTCGCGCTATTTCATCGCGCGGTGAAGGGGCAAAAATTCATTTCCGTAGCCAACTGCTGCATACCATTCAAGATCCTTTGGCTCTTTTGGTACTTTCTATCCCCAATACCATGCAGGTGACGCAATTGCGTCAAGAACCCCGTTATGAGGTTAATTTGGCGGCTCGTGTGATTTGTGAAAACCAACGTTCTGAATGTGAGGTGAGAGATCTATCGAAAAATGGTTGCCGTTTTATCACACCACCATTAAGCCGCCATTGGCAAGTTGGCGATCATGTCAGTATTGATATCTCGACTGAGCGACAGCATAGCCAAGTTTTTTCGCCTCTAACTGGACGAATTTGCAATCTACAGCGCTCGATTCATCACGTTCGGTATGGCTTGAAATTTGACGAGTCAGGAAGAGAAAGTGCGAAAACGCTGCTCGGGCAGTTAAAGTTCAATGGTACTAAACTGATGCTGACGAAATCATCTCAATAAAACATCATTTTCTTAACGACAAAAAAATAGCCAGTCGCAACACGGCGACTGGCTTGTATTGGGTGAACAAATTGTCGTTCACTAACAACGTCAGTTGATTAAAACGGCCCTCGGCTTAAGAAGGGCCGCAACAAATTATGCACTAGGTTTAATTATATTTAAAGTTGCAATCAGTGACTGGCGTTATATTTACTAATATTTTCATTCAGTTAATTGCAAAAAAGCATCATTAAACTCAGAAAAACAAGGTTTAGATCACACTCAAACACGGCAGCGATTAAAGCCTTCAAGCTCAGTGATGAATCGCGGTTAGCAATAACAACGGTAGGAGGGGGAAGTGGACTTCGCTATACTTCTCCACCGCTTAATAGCCACCTTTAGGTCAGTATAATGAATTATCTCAGCACATTTTTAAAAGGGATCGCTATGGGAGCAGCAGATGTTGTTCCAGGTGTCTCTGGCGGCACTATCGCTTTTATTACCGGAATTTATGATACTTTATTAGAAAGTATTCGGCGCATTAACCCACACCTAATCCAACATTGGCGACAACATGGGTTTCTCTCCACTTTTCGCCATATCAATGGCGGATTTTTATTGGTTTTATTCAGTGGTATATTTACCAGTATACTTACCTTAGCGAAATTCATCTCTTGGCTATTAGTTAACCAACCTATTCCCACGTGGTCATTTTTCTTCGGATTAATCATGGTCTCGGTGTGGCATATGCTGCAGCAAGTAGAAAAACGGCAGGCTTCACGTTTTCTCGCTTTTATCGTCGGTGGTGTCTTCGCTTATACCATCACCATGATTAATCCTATTCAACTCGATGTGACAACATTCAATATCGTGCTAGCAGGCAGCATTGCGATTTGTGCAATGATTTTACCTGGCATTTCAGGCAGCTTTATTCTTCTATTACTCGGCATGTATACTCCGATCCTCAATGCTGTCAAGACGTTACAAATTGATATGCTGAGCTTATTTATGTTTGGCTGTATCCTAGGCATTACCAGCTTTTCCCATCTTTTATCATGGCTACTCAAACGTTATCGAGATGTCACTCTGACTTTTTTAACGGGTCTGATGATGGGAACACTACCTAAAATTTGGCCGTGGAAAGAAACGTTAACGTGGCGAACCAACTCCAGTGGCCAAGAAGTTCCGGTATTACAGCACAACCTATTGCCTTGGGATTACGAGCAACTCACCACTCAACCAGCACAATTAGGCATTGCCATACTATGCATGCTAAGTGCGGTGATCATCGTCCTTGGACTAGAAAAAATTGCTCAGCGTGAACAGAACCATTGAGGCGAGTTTATGTGCTCACCATTGAATTCACACTTCAACAACAGAACCGAGATAATCTAACAACATAAAGGCAATGCAATTACTTTCATTTTACATTGATATTTTTCATGATTGTGAGTAATTAAACCTAGACACCAGATATCGGGTGATTATTATTGGCTACCTTCAGTCAATCATCACTGAAGTAAATAGCACGGATGGATCTTGACTAAACAAGATCGCTGAAGCTAACAATGCCTTGAAACGGATGATGACCAACCACATTGGCTGCTCAACGCATCGAATCGGTCGTTGAACACTGATCAGATCTGCCCATTGGTTCGATTTCAAGGTTCAACACTCTAATAATTACATTTGAACACAGGGATAATTATGCAAAGCAACTCTCTCCTTGCCCGTTTTGCTCGTGGAAATCTGGTATTACAAATTTTAGCTGGGATCGTGCTAGGCATCGCACTGGCTATTATTTCACCAGAAAGAGCAGAAAGTGCGAGCCTGATTGGTAATCTATTTGTCGGTGCACTCAAAGCCGTTGCACCGATTTTAGTGTTTATCTTGGTCGCCGCTTCAATTGCTAACCAAAAGAAAAACAAACACACTTATATGCGCCCTATCGTGGTGCTTTACCTTTTCGGTACTTTTGCAGCCGCATTAACGGCGGTTTTGTTAAGCTTTATGTTCCCAACCACATTGACACTGGTTGCCGGAGCTGAAGGCGCGACACCACCTCAGGGTATTAGCGAAGTCATCCAAACACTTTTATACAAGTTAGTCGATAACCCAGTCAACGCGCTAATGTCAGCCAACTATATTGGTATTCTTGCTTGGGCGGTTGGCCTTGGCTTAGCACTGCATCATGCTTCTGCAACCACTAAATCCGTATTTGAAGATCTTAGCCATGGTGTATCACAAATTGTTCGCTTTATTATCCGCTTAGCTCCATTTGGTATTTTTGGTCTTGTTGCATCCACCTTTGCCTCAACCGGATTTGATGCGCTAATCGGCTATGCTCAACTGCTGGTTGTCTTGCTAGGCGCGATGCTCTTTATTGCGTTAATTGTCAACCCAGCTATCGTTTATGCAAAAACCAAAAGCAACCCTTACCCATTAGTCTTCCAGTGTTTACGTGAAAGTGGAGTGACTGCCTTTTTCACCCGTTCAAGCGCAGCAAATATTCCTGTGAATATGGCACTGTGTGAGAAATTAAAGCTTGATGAAGATACTTATTCCGTCTCTATTCCCCTTGGCGCGACGATTAATATGGGCGGTGCAGCGATTACGATTACCGTATTAACGCTAGCAGCCGTTCATACCATGGGCATTGAAATAGATATTTTCACCGCATTATTATTGAGTGTTGTCGCGGCAATTTCAGCCTGTGGTGCCTCTGGAGTGGCGGGCGGTTCGCTACTTTTGATACCACTTGCTTGTAGTTTATTTGGTATTTCGAATGATGTGGCAATGCAAGTCGTCGCGGTTGGCTTTATTATCGGAGTGATTCAAGATTCTGCTGAAACAGCACTTAACAGCTCAACCGATGTGGTGTTTACTGCTGCCGTTTGTCAGGCGAAACAGAACCAAGCTTAATCTGATAAAGCGTCTGTGCACAATACAAAACGCCCCTTTATTAAGGGGCGTTTTTGTTGGCAAGTTATCCAACTGAGGTAATCAATAGCATGGCTCAGTCAGCCAACGACCACTTTGTATTGCTTGATAAGATTAAGGAGTTTTAGGTTTATCAATCGGACTGAGTGAGAAGTCCAATCGTGCTGGATCGGTTTCAACATCGGCGGTTAGCTCATTCACTTGAGGGCTATCCTCATCTTGAGGAACTTCTACTCGCTCCTCTGGGCCAACGTCTTCCCCTTTCTTCGGAATGGGAACCGAACGCTTATAAAACTTATTGAGTGCACGAATAATGCCATGATTGTTGACGGTATAAGTGGCTATTTTTCTTTGTAGTGGCTTCGCCAGAAATTGCAACTCAACAACCGAGTCGACACCAATCTTAGTACCCACCTGATCCCGTAAAGAAATCGCTGGCTTATGACCGAAAGCCGCCGACAAAAATAGCCATATATAAGCGACTTCATTGCCATTTTCTCCGTGCTCTATCCACGCCTTACCCGCGAGATACATCGCTTCTGGATGACCTTTCTCTGCCGCCCGCTCTAACCAATAACAACCTTTAGCATGATCACGCACCACACCAATACCCTCAAGATAATTGAGACCCAGCTTGATCATTGCTTCTAAGCTATTGAGCTCTGCCGCTCTTGAATACCAATAAAACGAATCTTGTGGTGATGGTGATAGATTGTCTTTTGAAACACACCATTCTCCCATAAACAGCATGGCGTCAATGTGTTGGCTTTCTGCCGCTTCTTGAATGAGCTCAACGCCTTTAACGACGTTAATTTCCGTCCCTCGGCCATAAATCAACGCCTCTCCAGTGGCGAGTTTTGCTGCCAAATCACCTTCAACCGCTCGAATAAATTGCTGCCAAAACTTAGTTTTCTCTTTAATCAGAACATCTTCACGCATTTTCCCACAGACACGTACTACGCCGTACATACCGTTAATATTGTCGAAATTCGCTGCACGTTCATACCAAAATAACGCTTCTTTAAGGTTATTTCGTTCCGCTTCTTTAGCAAGGAACAGCATCGTCGGTACATGACCAGACTCTGCTTTAAAAAGCCGATCCTTTTTCTCCTGCTCACGCATTCGCTCTAACGTTTTACGATACGCTTCTTCACGCGCTTTCTTCTCTGCTTCTAGGCGTTTTTTACGAATCGATAACGAAATCATCCAGATAAAAATCAGGATGAGTGAGAGACCGGTAGCGCCAATAGCAATTCCAATGGTGTTCATGTAATAAAGTTCTTAATCCGTTTGTGACTAATCATAGCGTGAAAAATAGTGATGCTGGTGTATAAAAGTGCCTTAATGATCATCAAACTGATGATTCTTCCTGACGACAACGTTCAGTAAACGAAGAAAGCTATGCGTTGGTTTTAACCATTAAGTCAAGGCAGAGTAACACATTCGATGATTAAATAAGAACATGCCGCATTAGAAAATGCGGCATGTTCATGGCTTAAAAATCAACCCTAGCGCTACCCCAAATGTTCTAAAACGCTCATTAGTGAGTTCTGCTATTAACGGCTTTCACAAATACCGCTTGTGCACTCTCAATCCCTAAGGCTTTAGCTTCATCCAGCAGACCAAGTGCTTTAGGAATATCATTTGCAGCAACCGCTTGTTGGATAGCGGTGTGATAATAATTTTTAGTATCTGGCTGAACTGTTGCTGCTTCGATTGATACTGACGTTTTAGATGGAGAACGATTGAATGACAACCAACTTGGACCAGCAACATCAAGCTCAATGGTCCCCGTTAAATGATGAGGTATTGGAATATCTTTAAGTTCAGGCATATAGTTACCGCGAGCCTCTGCGTCAATGCGGCCAGGATGTGCAACATATGTACTTGCCTGAAGATCAGATGATTTTGTATAAACGATTAAATAGAGTGTGCTATATCCTTGAGGTGGAAAAAAATCCAGTTCAGAAACCAAGCGATTTCCTTTATTAAGCCGAGGTTTACGATACTCAAAACTCGCGCTATCAAATGACTCAATAACTTGACCTTGCTTGTCTGTAACCATAACGTGTGGATAAAAAACAGAATCTTTAATTTCACTCGTTACAGTCAAAGAAAGTTGACCTCGATCTGCTGGGATTTCAAACATCGCGACAGGGCTAGAAATAAGATCATTCTTTAAATATTGTGTACTAGGCGTGATAGAGACCTTCGTTGTGCTAGGTAGCCTCACTTTGGTAGCTTGTAATTGAGCAACCATTTCAAATTGTTGTCTTGCTGAATCTGCAGAAGTCTGTTCGATAAGCGGGTTAGACTGACACCCCGCTAAAGCAATGCAGCCTCCTAATAATAATGCTCGAAAATACATAAGGATCCCCTATTTTATTTTTTTAAAGATTCGCATAAACCTTTAAAAAAATAGCTGACCTAAGTCAGCTATTTATCTATGGACTTAATAATGTGAAACTGTTAGCATTTTACCACCAAGCTTCTACTTGCACACCAACAACAAACTCTGAATCATTACCTGTACCGAAACGATCATCATTTTTCGTATCGTGTAGGTAGCTACCATAAACGCGTAACTCCGGACGAGACCAGAAACTATCACCCATTGCCCAAGCTTGAGCAACAGTCAACTTAGCATGACCAAAGTCTTCGGTTTCTGTACCTGCAGCTTTCTTACCGCCGTGATAACCGGCTTCAAAGACGGTACGCATCGTATCATTCCACTTATACATCGGACGTACTACTGCCGAGTATTGGTCTGTACTTAACTTCGCAGCGCTGATATCTGAGCCGTTCATATAAGCCAATTGGTGGCCCATTTCCCACTGTTCGCCAAGGCTCATTACACCCCAGTTAATCAAACGAAACGCGCTTGCGTCATTATTCGCTGACGTACCACGGTCATACCACGCACCCGAGCCAAAATCTGCCACTTGTTTTCCATAACCATTAGTGCCGTATTGTAGAATAGTTTGGTTAAATCCATTGCTTAAGCCTTGATGTAAAATCGCACTGAGTAGTACACCATCATCTGCTTGCTCACTGACATTATCTTTATCAGTAGCAAAGTTATAAGCAACAGCAAGTTCTAAAGAAGCATTATCCCATACACCAATATTCGCTAGACGAGCATCAAAAATATAGCCGGTTGAGTTTTCATGAGCACCATCTTGAATCAATGCAACAGAGAGCTTTTGATCGCCAATCGAAACATTTTCAATACCACCACCAGTACCTGACGTGTTTAGGAAGTAGAAATCCGTAATGTGGATATCTTTACGTTGATAGTAGCGTTTACCTGCCCAAAGAACCGCGTCAGGATCTGAGGCAAACAAACCTTTTGCTTGCACGTTAAACTGAGCAACGTTAATTTCTTTGCTTTCCCAACCACTCTTACCTTCGTCCGAGCTTGCAATCATTGATTCAACTTTCCAAGTTTGCTCACCAGTTTTTAACTCTTTAGCAAAACCAAACTCGTAGTAGTTGTCATCTTCATTACCTAGACGACCTACGCCACTTTTTTCAAACGCTTGATCACCAGTACCATGATTGCTGATGGCTGTACCAGCACGCATGTAACCATTAAAATCGACAGCAAAAGCAGAACCTGCTGCTAAAGAAGCAGCCACTGCGGCAGCAATTACACTTACTTTTTTCATTGTTAACTCCATTTAGGGTTTTCTTTTATCACTCTATTTTTATCCTCAACCATGACGCGACTCATAAAGGCAGAAATGAATAACGAAAAGTAGAGGTGAGACGGGATGAATCCCCCGTTGTTTCAGCTGCTGAGCAGGTTACTAAAAGTACACAAGGGTGACGTCCTCCACCCTAACTATATTTAGGGGGGATGAGAAAGGAGGAGAGATTTTACCGAATGGTGTTTTTAATAGGTTGATCACGGAATTAGGGGGGAGATAGGTACCAACCAACACCATTAATTCATACAAAATGTATGAGCGATCACTATTTCACAATAAGTTAACCGCAAGAGTGAAATAAAATTACATAATAATATTTGTGACTAGGCGCTTGACCTTATGCTGACAAAGCCTTTTACT
>NZ_WXWK01000064.1:0-19973 GCF_009904835.1 Vibrio sp. V33_P6A3T137
ATGATAAGTAAGTTTTTTATCGTAGCCAAACGTTAAAGCAACCATGTAACAGCAATCTATTTCTCTCTTTCTTGTATTTATTTAGTTTATGTAGTGCATGATATTAGCCTTTCTAATTTTTGATTAATATTATGAATTAAACTTATTTTATTTCACCGTATATTCTTCACGTTTGTAGGTAGTAGATAAGGTTAGAAAATGTCAGCAATTAGCGAGTTAGAGGTATTACTAAAGTCGATGTCACCACAGATCATCGAGGGCAATTACGTATTTTGTACCGTGAAGGGGCCGTTATCTGAGTATTGGCACCTAGATCCAATCGCAACATGTCGAGAGCAAGAGGGCTTAACTTTAGTGTTATTAGAGCAACAAGCCAAAGCCGCCCAACTCAAGTTTGATAGCGTTTTTAGCTTAATCACACTTACCGTGCATTCTAGTTTAGAGGCGGTAGGTTTAACCGCTGCGTTCGCGACTAAGTTAGCGTCTTATGGGATCAGTGCTAATGTGATTGCTGGTTATTATCACGACCATATTTTTGTGCAAAGCACTCTGGCTGAAAAGGCGCTACAGGCTTTGCAAGAATTTACTCAGCAAACAGATAATGAGAACACACAATGAAAGCATATCAACCAGTAGCACTAAAGCTCACCACTTTATCGGGGCGAAGAGTAACTTATTACCGAAAGGTCTCAGAATTGGCACAAGCTCTTGAATCTGGCGCAAAGCCTTTCTCTTTTGCGGTTATCAATAAGAATAATCTCCGCTCTCATCGGTAATGATACAGAGTACTAAAAAGTAGCTTGAGTGAGAAAGAGAAGAGTGCATGATCGGGGCTTACCTGACCCAAAATCGTCAGGCACAAAAAAAGGTTAGTAAACACTATGCTTACTAACCTTCTAGAATTTGGTGGCCCCTCGCAGACTTGAACTGCGGACCAATCGATTATGAGTCGACTGCTCTAACCACTGAGCTAAGGGGCCGATAGGTGTGTGATTATAGGGGAAGGCTGGGTGTCTGTCTAGCCGGAAAATAGGGTAGTAGCGCTTAGTTTTTATTCACTTAGCATTTGGGGTAATAAAAAAGGCGAGCATTTGCTCACCTTTTAAACATGTTGGTTTTTAGTTATTCATCAAGGAAGCTGCGCAGAGTTTCTGAGCGGCTTGGGTGACGAAGTTTACGCAGTGCTTTGGCTTCGATTTGACGAATACGTTCGCGAGTAACGTCGAACTGTTTGCCCACTTCTTCAAGAGTGTGGTCTGTATTCATATCAATACCAAAACGCATCCGTAACACTTTAGCTTCACGTGGTGTTAAGCCAGCCAGAACGTCTCTTGTTGCGGCTCTTAGGCTCGTTGCCGTGGCTGAGTCTAGAGGCAGTTCAAGCGTAGTATCTTCAATAAAATCACCTAGATGTGAATCTTCATCATCACCTATTGGCGTTTCCATTGAGATTGGCTCTTTGGCGATTTTGAGCACTTTGCGAATTTTATCTTCCGGCATTTGCATGCGTTCCGCTAATTCTTCAGGCAGAGGCTCACGACCCATCTCTTGCAGCATCTGGCGCGAAATTCGGTTCAGTTTATTGATCGTTTCGATCATGTGAACTGGAATACGAATGGTGCGCGCTTGATCAGCAATAGAACGGGTGATGGCTTGGCGAATCCACCACGTTGCATAGGTTGAGAACTTATAACCACGGCGATATTCAAATTTATCTACCGCTTTCATTAGGCCAATGTTACCTTCTTGGATCAGATCCAAAAATTGTAGACCACGGTTGGTGTATTTCTTGGCAATCGAAATAACCAAACGTAGGTTGGCTTCTACCATCTCTTTTTTCGCTCGGCGAGCTTTCGCTTCACCAATTGACATGCGACGGCTAATGTCTTTGATGCGATTAACATCAAGTGAGGTTTCTTGTTCGATAATACGCAGCTTTTGAATAGAACGACGGATCATTTCTTCATTGGCGCGAATTTTTTCAACGTAAGGCTTATCGGTCGCAAGGACTTGATCTAGCCATGCTTCGCTCGATTCATTACCAGTAAATAGGGCGATGAATGACTTTTTCGGCATTTTAGCGACTTCGACCACGGTCTTCATGATCAAGCGTTCTTGAGTACGAACACGTTCCATTGAGTTACGCAGTGTGGTGACTAAATGATCAAACTGCTTAGGCGTTAGACGAAACTCGCGGAAGATATCCAGTACTAACTCAGAAGCTTGCTGAGTTGTTGAGCTGTCATTACCGTGTTCGTTGATCGCTAACTGTAAGTTTTGATATTTATTACGTAACTCAGTGAATTTTTCTAGTGCCAGTTCAGGATCGATACCAGTATCTTCTTCGGCATCGTCGGTGCTGTCACCATCTTCGTCTTCATCTTCGTCTTCATCGATGTCTTTACTGTCTTCGTCATCGAGATCAGCACCAGTCAGCTCAGAGCCGATGTGCGTCGCGGTTGGCGCAGTAGTTTCATCTTCATTCGGGTCAACAAAACCGGAAATCAGATCGGTTAGGCGTAACTCTTCTGCTTGAACTTTATCGAACTGCTCAAGAATATAAGGAATCGTACCGGGATATTCAGCAACGGCGCTTTGAACTTGGTTAATACCTTCTTCAATGCGTTTAGCGATATCAATTTCACCTTCACGAGTTAGCAGCTCTACGGTTCCCATTTCACGCATATACATGCGTACAGGATCGGTAGTTCGACCAATCTCGCTTTCTACGCTTGAAAGCGCTGCGGCAGCGGCTTCAGCGGCATCTTCATCAGTGATCGTGTTATCGTCGCTTAAAGCGAGATCATCGGCATCAGGAGCAGTTTCTACTACCTTAATACCCATGTCGTTGATCATCTGAATAATATCTTCCACTTGCTCAGAATCGACGATCTCAGCAGGTAGGTGGTCATTTACTTCGGCGTAGGTCAGATAGCCTTGTTCCTTGCCCTTGATGACAAGTAATTTTAGCTGTGACTGCGGATTTTGATCCATAGACGGTATCCAACTTCGTATCTGGTGAAAGAATAGTGTGCGAAATGCAAACCATGTATATTAACAAATTTATTCGTTGCTGACTATTTAAACTGGGTTACGCTTTCAATTCTAGCATTAATGCTATGAGCTCCCTTTTTTCATCGGTTGATAAACCGACGCTTCTTTCTTTCGCCTGCAAGTTTTCAATTTGTTTTTCTACACACTGGGCAAGAATTTTGTCCAATGAGTCTAAAAATAGTTCTTCTTGGTTGTCTTCGACAAGGGGGATTTCCCAACTTGCCAGACGAGACAGCAGTGCTTCATGTTCATTATTACGCCAATGCTCAAGCAATTGACCGGTAGTGATATGGGGGTGTTGCTGACAATTTTCAACCACATTGACCAGCAAACTTAAACCGGGAATGGCTAAGTGTTTGACACTCGACAAGTCCGGCACCATTTCAGCATAGCTCGGATTTTGCACAAGCAAAGCGATAACTTCACGCATTGGGGTGCGTTTTAGCTCTTTGTGCGGTTGTGGTCGCTCGCTTGTTGGTTGAGTGCGACGTTGTTTTCCATGGCTCATAAAGCCCGTGAGTTTATCGAGCTTTTCATCCAACTCTTGTTGAAAGCCAATATCTGGGATTTTATTAATCAACTCATTCGCTAAGGTGCGTAGGGTTGATTTTCCTTCTACGGTACCTAAGTTGAGTTTGTGGGTCTCAATCAGGTTTTCAAAAAGATAACTCGAGAGCGGTTTTGCATTCTGTACGGTTTGTTCAAAATTTTCTTTACCGTGCTTTCTGATGTAGCTGTCAGGATCCTCACCATCGGGCAAGAAAAGAAACTTAAGAATATTGCCACTTTTAAGATAGCTTAGCGCATTTTCTAAAGCTCGCCAGGCCGCTTCTCTGCCGGCTCGGTCACCATCATAGCAACAGACAACGGTATTGGTTTGACGAAACAGCAGTTGTAAGTGGTCGCCAGTGGTCGCGGTACCCAGTGAGGCAACCGCATAATCAACACCATATTGGGCTAAAGCGACCACATCCATATAGCCCTCAACGACCAGTATCTGTACTGGATCGCGATGAGCTTGCATCACTTCATACAGGCCGTAAAGCTCTTTACCTTTATGGAATATCGGCGTTTCTGGCGAGTTAAGGTATTTAGGTGTGCCATTACCAATCACTCGACCACCAAAGCCAATCACGCGACCCCGGCGATCTCTAATCGGAAACATGACTCGACCACGAAAACGGTCGTAGCGTTTGCCACTCTCGTTCTCTATCAGCATTCCGCCAGTTACCAGCATCTCTTGAGTTTGTGGATGCTGGCCAAAATTACGGCGTACTAAGTCCCACTCGTCAGGCACATAACCAATGCCAAACTGTTGTGCAATGTCACCGGATAAGCCTCGATCTTTGAGATACTCGATAGCGCCTCGTCCGGCTGGGGTTTTTAATTGCTGACGATAAAACTGTGCGATGTTACTTAGTAAATCATACAGTGTGCGTTTTTCATCGCTATTAACGCGCGGTGTTGAATTTGAGGCTGACTGACTGTTGTTGTAGCGCTCTTCGCGTGGAACCTCTAACCCTAGATAAGAAGCAAGTTCTTCAATGGCTTCAGGGAATTCCAGTCGCTCGTATTCCATAAGGAAATCAATCGCGTTGCCATGCACACCACAACCAAAGCAGTGATAAAACTGTTTTTCTTGGCTGACGCTAAACGAAGGGGTTTTCTCATTATGAAATGGGCAGCAAGCGCCGTAGTTTTTGCCCTTTTTTTTAAGTTTTACACGTGCGTCGATGATGTCGACAATATCGAGTCGAGCAAGGAGATCATCAATGAAACTACGAGGAATTTGTCCTGCCATACAACCTAAAAGAAAGAGAGAAAAACCAAAAGTGTAGATACGAACAAGCCGTGCCTACCAGAGGATAGCACGGCTTGATGCATTTGGGTGTGGGATTAAACGAGTTTAGCGCGAACTAAACTGCTTACTCTACCCATATCTGCACGCCCTTGAATATGTGGTTTGATCAGCGCTATCACTTTACCCATGTCTTGCATGCCACTGGCTTGAGATTCAGCCACCGCACTGTCAATCAGGGCGATAACGTCTTCTTCACTCAATGGTTGAGGCATAAATTCCTCAAGAACGGTGATTTCCGCTTTTTCCACATCTGCTAAATCTTGACGATTAGCGGCTTCATATTGCGTAACAGAGTCGCGACGTTGTTTAACCATTTTCACCAGCACAGCCAAAATGTCGTCGTCGTTCAGAGTAATCTGTTCGTCAACTTCACGTTGCTTAATGGCGGCTAAGGCCAAACGAATAGTGCCAAGGCGCGCTTTGTCCTTGGCTTTCATCGCTAATTTTTGCTCTTCTTTGAGAGTGTCAATCAGAGCCATAACTTTATTCCTTTTTTGGAATCAGTTATTAGTACAGGCGAACGCGACGAGCGTTTTCGCGAGCTAGCTTCTTAGCGTGACGCTTTTGAGCTGCTGCTTTAGCACGTTTGCGAACAGTAGTTGGCTTTTCGTAGTGCTCACGACGACGCACTTCAGAAAGGATACCTGCTTTTTCGCAAGAGCGCTTGAAACGACGTAGTGCTACGTCGAACGGTTCGTTTTCACGTACTTTAACTATTGGCATATGCCTTTCACCTCAGGGGTTAATTCGTTAACGCTGGTATTTTGTGGCTAAAGTAACAAGATAGCTTGTCGACTAGAGCGATAACCAGCTTGATCAAAAATGGTGCGGAATTTTAATCCTATCGTGACCGCTTTGTAAAGTACTTTGTTGTTTACTGTCTGTACAAAGTTTGTTTGTCATGCCAAGCCGAGGTAACATGAGCGGAATTTTGATTATTGGCGGCTGTTCGACCACGGTCAACAGCTTCTAGCAGACAGCATGCTGAGAATACTATGCGCATTATTGGAATTGAAACCTCTTGCGATGAAACTGGAATCGCGATTTATGATGATGAGAAAGGTCTTTTATCTCATCAATTGTATAGCCAAGTAAAACTGCACGCCGATTATGGTGGTGTGGTACCGGAGCTGGCTTCGCGTGATCACGTGAAAAAAACCATTCCACTGATTAAAGCCGCCATGGCGGAGGCTAAGCTGACTCCCGCCGATATTGACGGCATAGCTTATACTGCCGGCCCCGGTTTGGTGGGCGCTTTATTGGTCGGAGCGACGATTGGTCGTAGTTTGGCGTATGCTTGGAATATTCCTGCGGTGGCGGTTCATCATATGGAGGGGCATTTGTTGGCGCCAATGCTGGAAGATAATCCACCACCGTTTCCCTTTGTTGCGGTATTGGTTTCTGGTGGACACTCGATGATGGTGGAAGTTAAGGGAATTGGCGATTATACGATTTTGGGTGAATCGATTGATGATGCGGCAGGCGAAGCGTTTGATAAAACCGCTAAGTTGATGGGGCTCGATTATCCAGGAGGACCGATGCTGGCTCGCTTGGCAGAAAAAGGCACGCCTGGACGCTTTAAGTTTCCTCGCCCTATGACGGATCGCCCGGGCTTAGACATGAGTTTTTCAGGTTTAAAAACCTTTACGGCCAATACCATTGCTGCCAATGGTGACGATGAGCAAACTCGAGCTGATATTGCTTATGCGTTCCAAGATGCAGTGTGTGACACATTAGTCATCAAATGTCGACGTGCGCTCGAGCAAACTGGAATGAAGCGTATTGTGATTGCTGGTGGGGTGAGTGCGAATAAGCAGCTACGTGCTGATTTAGCCAAGCTAGCCGAGAAAATTGGCGGTGAGGTGTTTTATCCGCGTACCGAATTTTGTACCGATAATGGCGCGATGATTGCTTATGCGGGGATGCAACGCTTAAAAAATGGTGATGTTACAGAGCTCAGTGTTCAAGCGAGACCCCGTTGGCCGATTGACCAACTGACGCCGATTGCTTAATCAATCAAGCGGTAACGGTTCTCATTGGAAACGGTCATAGCCATGGCCGTTTTTTTATGGTTTTTTCTCGCCCACTTTCGGCTCTGTGCCGATAAAAAGACGCTTGATGTTCTCTTGATGACGAAGCACGATTAAGCAGCAGAGCATCGCGACGGGCAATGTATAGTGTGGTTTGATCATCCAGGTATAAAAAGGCGTCAATAAAACGGTTACCAGTGCGGCAAGGGAGGAATAACGGAAAATAAAGACCACCACTAACCAAGTGACAATGACCATGGCGGTTAATTCTAAGCCTATTGGTGCAATGGCGCCTAGTGCTGTCGCCACGCCCTTACCGCCTTTGAAATGGAAAAATAGGGGATACATGTGGCCAAGGCAGGCCGCGATACCGATTAAGCCGAGCATGAGAGGATCAATGTTGAGGTAATAACCACCCCAGACAGGAATCGTTCCTTTGAGCATGTCACAAATCAGCACTGCCAAGGCGGTTTTCTTACCGGCAATGCGCAGTACATTGGTGGCTCCGGGATTATGAGAGCCGACGCCGCGAGGATCAGGCAAACGCAGTAATCGGCAGATCAATACCGCACTGGAAATTGACCCCAGTAAATAGGCGCAAATAATCATGATCAGTGCTAGTGGCGTCATAGCGGCCTCTACCGTCGTTGTTTGGCTACGTATTGTTTGTAAGGTAAGCCAATGTTTAGCGGGGGACTCTCTCTAATGCGACGAATATCCCCTTCTTAATTGAAGCTACAGCGGTGTTGGCTGCGTTCGTTTATCCCAATCACATATCATGGCGATGTACTCACTTGCCGACGGCGTGCAACCCCAAGTCGTTTGGGTATAGTCTCAGGATTTCTTTATTTTTAACGTGACCCAAACCTGATAAAAGTTGTCTTGGACGCGGTCATCACGTTAACTTTTCCTGCTGATAAAAAATGACAACCTGACGGTTTTTTAATGATGGCATGCGTTGCCGGTTATCATTGCAAGCAATTGTTAAATAGCCTGAAAAATAGTCATTAAGGCAATGAAGAAACAAAAAATCTTGAGAGTTTCGCATCAATAGGTGGTTTGGGTATATGATATCGTGATAAACCCCAATAGTCCGTTTTTTTACTCAATTTGGATATCCGACCAGCAAAAAGGAGGCAATATTGCCATGGATAAAGTTTTTATCGAGCAGTTAACTGTGGTCACAACCATTGGTGTTTATGACTGGGAGCAGACCATTAAGCAAAAATTAGTGCTTGATTTGGAGATGGCTCATAATAATCAACCTGCTGGCAAAAGCGATGATGTGGCTGATGCATTGGATTATGCCCAAGTCAGTCAAGCGGTGATTGAGCATATTGAACAGGGGCGTTTTTTATTGGTAGAGCGAGTTGCTGAAGAAGTGGCTGAGCTGATTATGCAGCGTTTTTCTGTGCCTTGGGTTAAGGTCCGTTTAACCAAGCCGGGAGCGGTAGCACAAGCAAAAGGGGTTGGTGTGGTGATTGAACGAGGACAGGCATGATCACTTGTTATATTGGTATTGGTTCCAATGTTCAACGCCATCGACATATTGAAGCTGGATGTCGTGAATTAGCGACGTTAACGGATCGACTGCGCTTATCGTCGGTTTATGAGTGCCCATCTGTCGGCTTTGATAGCCATGCTTTTTATAATCTGGTTGCGGAGATCACTACCACGCTCTCTTTACCCGTTTTGCTAGAGAAATTACGGGATATAGAACGGCGTTGGGGAAGAGAGATCAACGCAAAGAAGTTTCAAGATCGAACGTTAGATTTGGATTTACTACTTTATGGTGAGCAAGTCTCGACCGAAGCGCCCGTCTTGCCAAGACGGGATATTTATCATTATCCTTTTGTTATCCAACCTTTGTACGAATTGTCGCCCCAGTTGCTGATTCCTGGCAGTGAGCAAACGGTTCAAGAGGTGTGGCAAGCAACGCCAGATCTCGACTCTTTAACTCTCATTCCTTTATGGTTTTCCATCCGTAAATCCGTTAATTAGAGAATAATCATGACTTATTTTGAAGCGTTTATATTGGCGTTGATCCAAGGCTTAACTGAATTCTTACCCATCTCTAGCTCTGCTCATCTTATTTTGCCTTCGGCTATTTTAGGCTGGGAAGATCAAGGTTTAGCTTTTGATGTGGCAGTGCATGTTGGTACCTTAGCTGCGGTGATCATTTATTTTCGCCATGAAGTGGTGAGCTTATTACGAGCATTTTTTGCGTCCATTTTCAAAGGGGATCGCAGCAAAGAAGCAAAACTGGCTTGGTTGATCATTCTCGCGACCATTCCCGCGTGTATTTTTGGTTTATTAATGAAAGATATTGTTGAGCTGTACCTGCGTAGTGCGTGGGTGATTGCCACAACGACGATCATTTTTGGCTTACTGCTTTGGTATGTGGATAGGCACGCTCGTCTTGCCCAAGATGAGTATCAAGCGGGATGGAAGCAGGCTCTTTTTGTTGGTGTCGCACAAGCGTTAGCGATTATTCCTGGTACATCACGCTCAGGTGCAACCATTACGGCTGCGCTGTATTTAGGCTTTACTCGTGAAGCTGCGGCGCGATTTTCATTTTTAATGTCGATTCCAATTATTACTTTAGCTGGTGGATACTTAGGTCTTAAGTTAATTACGAGCGGTGAACCGATTCAGATTAATTTCTTAATTACTGGCGTGATCACCTCGTTTATTAGCGCCTATTTGTGTATTTTCTTTTTCTTAAAGCTCATTTCTCGAATGGGGATGACCCCTTTTGTGATTTATCGTTTAATTTTAGGTTTTGGATTACTTCTGTTTTTATCGATGAATTAATACTTTTTAGTCAGCCGCCATCCGTATTAAGCGCGGTGGTGTTGGCTAGGAGCGAGGATCGTTAACGCTACTCAGATAGGGCCTTCATGTGAGTAGCGATTGACTGATTTGTCGTCTCGCTTCAGATCCAAGTCGTTTGGATATTATTGGTTAAACCGCTGGAGATAGTTGTTCATTGACAACGACTTAAACCGTGAGCTTACTCGCCTGATTTTGGCGCTTATGATATAAGTAAGCGGGCAAGTAAACTGTCAATGTAGACGGTACTTCTCATTAGGTACCGCTCCCATCAGTAAGGTGAAAAAGATGCGAGTATTGGCGATAGCCTTATTTTTGCTATTTGGCTGGCTGCAATACCATTTATGGTTAAGTAAAAATGGCATCGTAGACTTTCGAATGGTCTCGAGTGAAATTAACGTACAAGAACAAGTGAACAGTAATTTGCACCAACGAAACCAAGAGATGTTTGCTGAAATCGATGATTTACGGCAGGGGCTTGATGCGATTGAAGAGCGCGCCCGCCATGAGTTAGGTATGGTCAAAGACAATGAAACCTTTTATCGGATTATCGGTGAGGTAACGCCTTGAACGTTCCATTAATTACCGCCATTGTTCCCGCCGCTGGGATTGGTAGTCGAATGCAGGCTGATCGTCCTAAGCAATATCTCCTGCTGAATGGAAAAACGGTATTAGAGCATACGGTTGAGCAGTTATTGGCTCACCCACAGATAGGACGGGTTGTTATTGCTATCAGTCAGCAAGACCCTTACTTTTCTTCCTTATCATTAGCAAGTCATCCCCGAGTGAAGGTGGTCAATGGCGGAAAAGAGCGTGCAGAGTCGGTACTCAACGCGTTACGTTTGGTGGATGAACAGCAATTAGGCGAATGGGTGATGGCGCATGATGCGGCAAGACCCTGCGTCACTGAGCGTGATATTACGCAGTTAATTCAGCGCGCATTATCTCACCCGGTAGGGGCGATACTTGCTAGCCCTGTCCGCGATACGATGAAGCGTGGCGACGGGGACGGTAACATATCGCAAACCGTTGAACGTCAAGCGTTATGGCATGCGCTAACGCCGCAGATGTTTCGTTGTCAGCCTTTATTACAGGCGCTACAACAAGCCTTAGAACAAAAGGCGATCATTACCGATGAAGCCTCTGCTTTTGAGTGGCAAGGTTTGTCTCCAGGCTTAGTGAGCGGGCGAGCGGATAATATTAAAATTACTCAGCCAGAAGATCTGGCATTGGCTGAGTTCTATTTAAGTCGAAAAAAGGAAACAGCATGATACGTATTGGCCACGGTTTTGATGTGCATAAATTTGGCGGTGAAGGCCCGGTGATAATTGGCGGTGTTTCTATCCCTTATGAGCAGGGCCTGATTGCTCACTCTGATGGTGATGTGGCGTTGCATGCTTTGTGTGATGCGCTTTTAGGCGCGATTGCCGCCGGTGATATTGGCCGTCATTTTCCCGATACGGATGAGCAATGGAAAGGTGCTGATAGTCGAGCTTTACTGCGCGATGTATATCAACGTGTTCTCAAACAGGGGTATCAGTTGGGCAATGCCGATATTACGCTGATTGCTCAAGCGCCGAAAATGGCGCCTTATATTGAATCGATGTGTCAAGTGATCGCTGAGGACTTACAAACAGCAACGAGTAACATTAATGTCAAAGCAACCACCACCGAACGGTTAGGCTTTACTGGCCGTAAAGAAGGGATCGCTTGCGAAGCCGTGGTATTATTAATAAAAGCTTAAGACTTGGTGAACGCTCTGCATGATCGAATGCGAGTCGTATACCGTCTGTTTATCTTACTCCTAGATTGTTATCGAACGATAGCGATGGGATACATTCACTGCCTACCATGAATTCAGGTTTTCGTTAACGAGCGTTGAGTAGGCAGATATTGGAATAAAAAATGACTGATCTTCTCTCTTCTCTGGCCTACTTATGTGGTCAGCCGACGGCGAAAGCAAAAATTAAAGCACGACCAGAGCACTTTAAAGTCACCGAAGATTTGGGGTATTCCTTTTCTGGTGAAGGTGAGCACGTCATGGTGTGCATTAGGAAAACCGGAGAAAATACCAGTTTTGTTGCGAATGAACTGGCCAAGGCGTGTGGTGTAAAATCTAAAGATATCGGCTGGGCAGGGCTCAAAGACCGACATGCTGTGACAGAACAATGGCTCAGTGTCTACCTTCCAGATGGAAAATTACCGAATTTGACTGCATTTGAAAAGCAATACCCAAGTATTCAAGTGCTGGCGATGACTCGTCATCATAAAAAGTTGCGTCCCGGTGATTTGCAGGGCAATCACTTTGAATTGACGCTCAGTGAAGTGAGCGATATCGATAATGTTGTGCAGCGTTTGCAGGTGCTTGCTGATCAGGGCGTACCTAACTATTTTGGTCAACAGCGCTTTGGTAAAGATGGCAACAATCTCCATGAAGCGCGGCGTTGGGGGCGTGACAATGTGCGCTCTCGTAATCAAAATCAACGTAGTCTGTATTTATCTGCTGCCCGTTCGTGGATTTTTAACCATATCGTCTCTGCTCGAATTCAGTCTGGATGTTTTGAGTCTTGTATTGCGGGTGATATAGCATTAAAAGACGGAGTCTCTGAACTGGTTAGCGACGATCAACTGACGCAATTCAATCAACAGTTAGCTGATCAGAAAGTCCAAATTACCGCGGCACTGGCGGGAGATAATGCTCTACCCACTCAAGGTGCTGCGCAAGCCTTAGAGCAACAAGCACTCGATGCAGAGCCGGATCTAATGAAACTGATTCGCGGCAACCGGATGCGTCACGACAGACGAGTGATTGCTTTACATCCTCAGCAACTTCAGTGGCAAGTCGACAATAATAATATATTGCTTAGCTTTACTTTGGATGCGGGCAGCTTTGCGACCTCTATCGTCCGTGAATTAATTGAAGAAATTCCAGTTGAACGAGTTTATGACTAATAAAAAATTAAAAATTTTATTGAGTAATGATGATGGTGTCTATGCCGAAGGTATTCGGGCGCTGGCTTATGCATTAGCCGATTTGGCTGAGATTATCATTGTTGCTCCGGATAGAAATCGCTCAGGTGCCTCAAATTCTCTGACTTTAGAGCAACCATTACGAGTAACAAAAATTGAGCCGAATACCTATTCTGTACAAGGTACGCCAACCGACTGCGTTCATTTTGCTCTTAACGAATTACTCAAACATGATTTACCCGATTTAGTATTAAGCGGGATTAATCATGGAGCTAACTTAGGGGATGATGTTCTTTATTCTGGGACGGTTGCTGCGGCCATGGAAGGGCATTTTCTGGGCGTACAGTCGATTGCCTTCTCTTTGGTCGGTAATACCCATTTCGCGACAGCAGGTAAGATTGCTCGTCAAATCGTCTTGCAGCACTTATCCTCACCCATTCCAACGAATCGATTGATTAATATAAATATTCCAGATGTTCCTTTTGATCAATTAACCGGAACGCAAGTCACCCGACTTGGTGCTCGTCATCATGCTGAAAGTATGATCAAACAAAAAGATCCACGAGGGCATGAGATCTACTGGCTCGGACCTCCAGGAAGAGAGCAAGACGCGGGAGAAGGCACCGACTTTTATGCGGTTGAGCAAAAATGTGTGTCAGTGACGCCGATACTGGTTGATTTAACTGCTCATGAGTCGCTCGGTGCAATGGCGACGTGGTTAAAGGTATAAAAGATGAGTAATCCTAAGGCGGATAAACTGATTGAGTATTTAGTGCGGCAAGGAATTGATGATCAAGCGGTATTATCTGCCATCCACGCTTTGCCGAGAGAGCGGTTTGTGTCACAAGCGATGATGCATCAAGCTTATGATAACCATGCGTTACCGATTGGTCTTGGACAAACGATCTCACAACCTTACATTGTGGCCAAAATGACTCAAATATTGTCTTTAAAGCCACATAGCCGAGTTTTAGAAGTTGGCACCGGATCGGGGTATCAAACGGCGGTACTTGCTCAATTGGTTGATCACGTTTTTTCGATTGAACGTATTAAATTTTTACAATGGGAAGCGAAACGCCGTTTGAAACAATTGGATATTTATAATGTCTCAACTAAACATGGCGATGGCTGGCAAGGCTGGGCGGCTAAAGCGCCTTTTGATGCGATTATCGTCACAGCGGCCGCTCCGATTGTTCCGCAAGCTTTACTTGAGCAGTTAACCGATGGTGGCCGTTTAGTGATTCCAGTCGGAGAGGAAGAGCAGCAATTGCTGTGTATTATTCGTCAAGGTGATGAATGGATAACTCAAAGCGTAGAAACGGTACGTTTTGTACCTTTAGTGGCAGGTGAATTAGCTTAATGAAAAAGCGGCAGTGTCGAAATGGATGGCTGATTGGTTTGTGCTGCTTACTGTTTGGTTGTGCGGTTAACACACCTGCGCCAGTTTCGGGGCTGAACAAAGACTATAACTCAATACCTCGTGGCAGTTATCGAGGCAGTTACTATGAGGTAAAAAAAGGCGATACCTTATACTTTATCTCTTATATTACTGATAAAGATGTTAACGATATTATTCGTTTTAATCGCCTGCAAGCGCCTTATGTGATTCACCCTGGACAAAAGCTGCGTTTATGGGGACCAGTGTATACACCTCCTGCTTATGCGGGAACGGGGGCTGGACCTCGGCCTAAAGCGAATGTCAGTTCGGTTGGTAGCGTTGCTTCGGCGTCGACACCTGTGGCTGTGCCAGCACCTGTTGTTATCGCTCCCTCGGTGCCCGTGAAGAGCAAAGACTCTAATCCTGTATCGATCTCTCAAAACAGTAAGAAACCCCCTACAACGGTCAACAAATCACCTACAACGCCTATTGAACAACCGAAAACAAACAGGTATGTTGAAACTACACCCAAAGTGAATGTTACTAATCAGCCTGTCACTAAACCGACACAAAATAACGATAAAATCGCTAAGTGGCTATGGCCAACCAAAGGGAGAGTAATTAAAGGTTTCTCCGCAGGAGATCAAGGAAACAAAGGTATTGATATTGCAGGTCAGCGAGGTCAATCGATTGTTTCTACCGCGGCTGGGACGGTGGTGTATTCAGGTAATGCGCTACGCGGCTACGGCAATTTGATCATTATTAAGCACAATGATGACTATCTGAGTGCCTATGCTCACAATGATCAACTGCTGGTTCAAGAAGGTCAGAATGTAACTGCCGGTCAAAAAATCGCGACCATGGGCAGCTCAGGAACCACCAGTGTTCGCTTACATTTTGAAATTCGTTATCAAGGTAAGCCAGTGAATCCACAACGCTACTTACCATAAACATGCTTGTGAAGAGTTATGTAGCCGACATTTGAAGTTGTAATGTCTTGCTAGCTCGCCAGGGGAGGCGTTATGAGTATCAGCAATTCAGTCACTAAAGTCGAAGATTTTGATTTTGACCCTGAAGTTATCAACGCAGCGGAGTCTGACGTTGAGCAACTATCCACCACTAACCTCAAAGAAGAATACGATGCATCGAGCAAAAGCTTAGATGCAACACAGATGTATTTGAGTGAAATTGGTTTTTCACCCCTTTTAACCGCCGAAGAAGAAGTCCTTTACGCTCGACGTGCATTACGTGGTGATGAGGCCGCGCGCAAGCGAATGATTGAAAGTAACTTACGCTTGGTGGTGAAAATCTCTCGCCGTTACAGTAACCGTGGTCTAGCGTTGCTCGATTTGATTGAAGAAGGCAACCTAGGCTTGATCCGAGCCGTTGAAAAATTTGATCCAGAACGAGGTTTTCGTTTTTCGACTTATGCCACGTGGTGGATTCGTCAAACCATCGAACGGGCGCTGATGAATCAAACTCGTACCATTCGTCTACCGATTCATGTCGTCAAAGAGCTCAATATCTATTTGCGCACAGCACGTGAACTTTCACAGCGTTTGGACCATGAACCTACGGCAGAAGAAATTGCCGCTGAGCTGGACAAGCCAGTTGAAGATGTCAATAAAATGCTACGTTTGAATGAGCGGATCAGTTCTGTTGATACTCCGATTGGTGGCGATGGCGATAAAGCATTGTTGGATATTCTGCCAGACTCTAATCACTCTGATCCGGAAGTATCGACTCAAGATGAAGATATCCGCTTATCCTTGCTTAATTGGCTCGATGAGCTCAATCCAAAGCAAAAAGAAGTCTTAGCGCGCCGTTTTGGATTACTGGGTTATGAACCTTCAACGCTGGAAGAAGTTGGGCGAGAAATTAATCTTACCCGTGAGCGAGTCAGACAGATCCAAGTAGAAGGCTTACGTCGCCTACGCGAGATCCTCGTTAAACAAGGGCTGAATATGGAAGCGTTGTTTAATGTCGATAACGACAATTAATTGGC
The DNA here is from genome assembly GCF_009904835.1 of Vibrio sp. V33_P6A3T137. Lineage (NCBI taxonomy): Bacteria > Pseudomonadati > Pseudomonadota > Gammaproteobacteria > Vibrionales > Vibrionaceae > Vibrio > Vibrio sp. V33_P6A3T137. Next base: position 16,131 of record NZ_WXWK01000064.1, read on the forward strand.
TTTAATGATGTAGAAAAGGCACCTCGACGGTGCCTTTTTGCTTTAATACTGCTGTATCTATAAGCATTTTTTTAAGCGATATAGGGCTTCTAATGCTTGACGTGGCGTCAGCTCATCGGGATCAATACCGGCGAGTAGCTGTTCAACTTCACTTGGTTCAGGAATTAAGCTCATTTGATCAGTTATAGCCAGTGATGCTGATGGTTTCTTGGTCGTCTCTCGCTGTTGCTCAAGCTGTGCGAGTTTATTTTTGGCATTGGTAATCACAGCCTTAGGTACGCCCGCTAAGCTCGCGACGGCTAAACCGTAGGATTTACTGGCCGCCCCTTCTTGTACGGCGTGCATGAAGGCGATGTTTTCACCATGCTCAACCGCATCGAGATGAACATTCGCCAAGTGCGGTAAAGTGCTGGGCAGTTCAGTTAACTCAAAATAGTGAGTAGCAAATAGGGTCATGGCTCCAATTTTGGTGGCTAACCATTCGGCACTGGCCCACGCTAAAGAGAGCCCATCATAAGTGCTGGTGCCTCGACCAATCTCATCCATCAATACCAAGCTATGCTGGGTTGCATTATGTAGGATATTTGCGGTTTCGGTCATTTCGACCATAAACGTGGAACGACCTGAAGCCAGATCATCAGAGGCGCCAATCCGAGTGAAAATCCGATCTAACAAACCAATCGTCGCCGATTGCGCTGGGACATAACTGCCCATGTGCGCCATCAAGGCGATCAAGGCGGTTTGGCGCATATAGGTCGATTTACCCCCCATGTTCGGCCCGGTAATGATCAACATTTTACGTTGCTGGTGGAGCGTGATTGGGTTAGCAATAAAGGGATCGTTCATCACTTGCTCAACCACCGGATGACGACCGGCTTGAATCTGTAAGCCAATATTCTCGGTTAAGGTTGGTCGACAATAATCCAAGCTTTCTGCTCTTTCGGCTAAATTTTGTAGTACGTCCAACTGTGAAAGGGCTGAAGCTAACGTCTGCAAACACTCTAAGTGAGGCAGTAACAGATCAAACAATTGCTCCCAAAGCTGTTTCTCTAATGCTAAAGCTTTTGATTTGGAATTTAATACTTTGTCTTCATGTGCTTTGAGCTCAGGAATAATGTAGCGCTCAGCATTTTTTAAGGTTTGGCGACGAACATAGTGCGGTGGCACCAGTTGGCTTTGTCCGCGGCTGACTTGGATATAAAAGCCGTGGACATTGTTGTAACCGACTTTCAAGCTGTCAATGCCGTGACGTTCACGTTCATCGGCTTCTAATTGATCGAGATACTCGGTAGCACCTGCGGCTAATTTACGCCACTCGTCCAGTTCCGCATCATAACCATCAGCAATCACGCCACCATCACGGATCACCACTGGAGGGTTGTCTTTTATCGCTCGTTCCAGCAGTTGGGAGAGCACTTCAATGGGCTGGGCATCTTGACGTAATTGACATAAATACGGATGTCTAAGCGACGCCATTTGCTGGTTGAGCTCAGGTAACTGCTGCAGCGCATTTCTCAGGCGAGCTAAATCACGTGGGCGAGCAGAGCGCAGTGCTAAACGAGCCAAGATACGCTCGATATCGCCAATTTGTTTTAATATTGGGGAAAGTTCAGCAAATAGCGCGTCTTGTTTGAGCTCGGTTATCCCATCCAAACGTTGATTGATGGTGTCGATATGACGCGTAGGTTGGTGAATCCAACGTTTGAGCATACGGCTGCCCATCGCGGTTGCACAGTGATCTAAGACTTCAGCTAAGGTGTGCTCTTGTCCGCCCGCTAAATTTTGGGTTAATTCTAAGTTACGACGAGTCGCTGCATCTAAAATAACCGATTGATCTTGGCGATCAAAAGTCAGAGCACGAATATGGGGTAGGGCGGTGCGCTGAGTATCTTTTACGTATTGAATTAAGCAGCCCGCTGCACATAAACCGAGTTTGGCTTTTTCTACACCAAAACCTACCAAGTCACGAGTGCCAAATTGTTGATTCAACTGTTGTTTTGCGGTGTTGAGTTCGAATTCCCAAATCGGGCGGCGTCGGTTACCTTTGCGATTGGCTAGAACCTGTACAGGGCTAAAATCTTCAGGAAAGAGCAATTCGCGCGGTGCGGTGCGTTGCAGTTCAGCGCACATTGATTCTACCGAATCTGGTTCAGAGAGTTGAAAACGGCCAGAGGTGATATCCAAGGTCGCATAACCAAATTTACCGCCCTGATGATAAATCGCCGCAATCAAATTATCGCTACGCTCAGACAATAAGGCTTCGTCAGTGATGGTGCCAGGGGTAATAATGCGTACCACTTTGCGTTCAACCGGCCCCTTACTGGTCGCCGGATCGCCTATTTGCTCGCAAATAGCGATGGATTCTCCCAACTGCACTAGTTTGGCTAAGTAGCCTTCCACAGCATGATAAGGTACGCCAGCCATGGGGATTGGTTCACCGGCAGAAGCGCCGCGTTTAGTGAGAGAGATATCTAATAATTGCGAGGCACGTTTTGCATCATCATAAAACAGTTCATAAAAATCACCCATGCGATAAAACAGCAAAATATCGGGGTTTTCTGCTTTGAGTTTAAGATACTGCCTCATCATCGGGGTATGAGATGAGGAAGACTCGATGCAAGAAGCGTTGGATGTACTCATGGTATTAGTTACTCGGTTAGCCAGTTGTTTGTTCTGAGCGTCAACAACTCAGCCGCAGAGGATAACAAACTTCACTATTAATGAGCAATCAACCGATGGGGCAGGTAGTGAATGACATGATGAACAGGCTCATCATGTCATTTAAAAATACTCTTTTGGTTTCAAGAAAATAGACCAGAAGAGAGATAACGATCGCCGCGATCACAGACGATTGCGACAACCACTGCCCCCGGGTTCTGTTTAGCGATTTGTAACGCGGCAAATACGGAGCCCCCAGAGCTTACACCAGCGCAGATCCCTTCTTGAGTCGCTAATGCTCGCGCCGTTTGAACAGCATCTTGCTCGCTGATATCCATCACCACATCGACCCGAGACTGTTCAAAAATCCCCGGTAGATACTCCTTTGGCCAGCGGCGGATTCCAGGTATCGAGCTGCCTTCAGACGGTTGCAGGCCGATGATTTGGATTTGCGGGTTTTGCTGTTTAAGATAACGTGACGTACCCATGATGGTGCCGGTTGTCCCCATGCTAGAGACAAAATGAGTAATCAGTCCTTGGCTTTGCTGCCAAATTTCGGGTCCAGTTGAATGAAAGTGCGCCAAGGGATTATCTGGATTATTAAATTGATCCAGCACTTTGCCTTGACCTTGGGCTTGCATTTGCAGAGCTAAATCACGAGCGCCTTCCATGCCTTGTTCTTTACTGACCAGAATTAATTCACAGCCATAGGCACGCATGGAATCTTTACGCTCTTGGGTTGCGTTATCAGGCATGATTAAGGTCATTTTGTAGCCTTTAATCGCGGCAGCCATGGCTAAGGCGATGCCTGTATTACCACTGGTGGCTTCGATGATCCTATCTCCAGGATGAATATCACCGCGCTTCTCAGCCTGAACAATCATATTCAACGCCGGACGATCTTTGACTGAACCTGCCGGATTGTTGCCTTCCAGTTTGACTAAAACGGTGCTCGAGCTATCTTGAGCTAATCTTTGTAAACGAACTAATGGCGTTTGTCCGACATACGCTTCAATGGTTGGAAAATCAGTCACATGTTTATCCTTAGTCATTTATCTTTTGATTAAGCAGTACACCGCTGGTTGTCTGAGTGATGGAGGTGTCGTTCAGACTAAGCTGTTTTATCACACTTCGGTCATCTGTCTATTATAAAACTCACGGTTTAATCGACATACAATTTATTGC
>NZ_WXWK01000081.1:0-73902 GCF_009904835.1 Vibrio sp. V33_P6A3T137
CTTTTTAGCACTCGATATCACGATGAGTGCTAAAAAAGAAAACAATTAACCACTTTCGCGCCGCGATTTACGCTCGAACAACAAAATCCATTTTGGCCGAAACATTAAGGATGAATATCAACAAATTGCACCTCTAGACGCGGTAAACCCTCTACGGACGTAAAGCGGTGTTGCTGAACGTGCCCTTGGAAATAATAAGGCGCAAGTCGGCTCTGCTCTGTTGGCTCAAAAGCAAAGTACAACGTTGCTGGTTGTTGATTGAGCTGCTGGGCGGTCAAATATCCCACCAACGCATGCTCAAACTGATGGTAGCCATTACCCCAATGAAACGCCTTGGTTGATTTCGGGTTAAGGCCCACTCCGCCATACTGCTCATCCACCCAGACCTGCATAAACGCGGGCGCTGTATACGCCAAGACAGACTCCAACTGGCCTTCGAGTAGCGATAGCGTCATCGCCGCTTGATCCAGCTCTGCCCATTCCCATGAAGAAATGCCATAACTCATCGGCCTGTTACGCCAACTCGCCACCGGCTTACCTTGCCACTGTTTTGCTAACGAATCGGGTAAGCGCGGAGCGATATCCGTCCAATTCGGCTGATATTGCGCTTGGCGAATGGTCGTTCTCATCCCCTGCTTTGCTAAGCTTTGCCACTGTGAGTTTTGCAATACACTGCCGGTGAGATACGTCATCCAATAGGCTTTAATCGTATGGCCAAAATCATTATGTTTAGCGCTTTGGGTCATCACTGCTGGATGATGTATTGCGCCATAAAAGCGCTGCTCGGGTTGATGATGATAGTGAGTTAACATCACCTCAGTTAGCCAAGCGAGATCCCCAAGCCACTGGCTACGATATGGCTCAGGTAACAAGGGAGCGACCAGCAATAAATACCCATTGATTTGATCAAGCTGGGCAACCAATTCGCGCTGCTGAGCGCTTTCGCCATCGCCCTCTTTTAACACCCACGCCAATCCTTGATCATCGGCTAATCGATAATGGTCAAAAATAAACTGTTGCTGTTTAATCAACACCGCTTCCAATTGCGGATCACGAGTCAAATAATAGAGCATCGCCAGCCCCACCAAGGCATAGGCTTGGTCTTGCGAGGTGCGCTGTTGCCACTCAAGCCCCGGCTGACCGTTTTCGGTAAAACTAATAAAACCGCCGTTGTGCTTATCTTGCAAATGGTCAATTAAATAGTGCGCTCCAGCGTTGGCGAGCACTAACGCCTGAGCATCACCAGTTAAATGATACAGCACGGCATATGCGTAAGTTTGGCGCGATTTCATCCGCGTATAGTCACGACCAAAGTGTGGGGTTATCCACCCTTTATTGAGCTCTTGGCAAACGTGGTTAACATCAAGCAATTGACCGTTATCACAACGAAAGGTAGGAAAGTTACCCAGCGGCTGACCGTGAGCGGCCTCCATCATCCAGTACGGCGCTAAGCCCTGCTGCGCATGGTTTAACCACGCCTCACCATTTGGAAAACTGGCCAACTTATCGGTTTGTGCCTGCGCTAAAGCACTGCATAACCCCAAACTGAGTAACCACATAGTAGGTTTTAAATTGTGTTTCATTTTGCTCTCGAGATCGTCTTGTTCATGCTCCGCACTATACAAGAGAGCAAACGCGCATTTCGTTGAAAGGGTCACAGTTAACATGCAACTGATTGAGAAGTAAGGATTAGGAGATAAGTCTGAATTGAAAAGGCTAAACCGCCAATGTTCAAAATTTAAATAGGCAGTTCTGATTCAAAGTAGAACTGCCTAATACGATTATCACAAACGGTTATTAATGGTCATCGGTTACCAGCAAATTAAAACCTACTGACCAAGGATCTCAGCCAAACGACCATTGCTCTCTAATTGCTTAAGTCCATCATTAAATGCGGCAATAATCTCTGCCGCTTTAGGATGTTTACGAGACACAATTAAATGATAAGGCACGAATTTAATACTTTTGTCAAAATAAGCGACTTGGCTAAAGCCGACACTGGCCGCCAACCCCAAGCCAACCAATCGCTCTTCCATTACGCCATCCAAACGGCCTGCTTGCAGCTTACGAAAGTTGTTTTCGGGTTGACTAACTCGTTCAATGGTATAACCCGCATCTTCACGGACAAAGCCATAATCATAGGCAACCACGCCACCGAGCGTTTTAGCTAATAAATCTTGCTCACTCTCCCAGCGCAGCGGTTTATCGGGATGATAAAAAACCACTGTACTCAAGGTTATCACCGGCTCACTATAGTGAAAGCGCGCAGCACGATCTTGATTAAAACTGTACAAAAAAGTCCCATCCAGTTCAGCATTCTCAGCAGCATTGAGCCCCCTAGCCCAAGGAAGGTATTGGTAGTTCACCTGCCAGCCCGATAGAGCAAACGCTTCGCTCACGACCTGAGCCGCCGGCCCGCCACTCGCTAAGCTTTGCCCTTGATAAGGCTCCCACTCACCACTGGCAAGGGTAATGGTATTCGCCAAAGTCACACTCGCCCAAAACACCAACGAAGCCAATATCGATTGCAGTATTAATTTCATCATAAACTCCAAACTCACACTATCGAATGATAGTGTAAATCTAGTTCAGCTTGCTCTATTTACAAGCTTGTGATCCATGAGCCTAACATGGCTGATGCCGTACAAGAGCAGCAAAGAGATGTGCGATTTCGCAGATAGGGTCACACTTAACATGCAACTCATTGAGTGAGAAAGCGTAGACAGTTACAATCCGTTGGCAAATTAGGAGTGCTTATGTCTATCGACTTTTATAACCAACATGCCGCGCAGTTCTTTTCATCGACCGTAGACATCGATGCGTCGAGCTTACTTAAGCCATTTTTAGATTACCTACCAGACGGTGGGTACATCCTTGATGCCGGATGTGGTTCAGGTCGTGATAGTAAGCATTTGATTGAGCTTGGTTATCAAGTGCAGGCTTTTGATGCCAGTCCAGTGCTCGCTGGGTTAGCACAAACGCTGATCAAACAACCGGTCACCGTTGCCACCTTTCTTGAATTTCAAACCGACCAACACTTTGACGGAATTTGGGCTTGCGCATCGCTACTGCATGTTCCGCGCCCATTGCTCACCCAGACGTTGGCGCACCTCGCTGCAATGCTCAAAAGCGGAGGCGCGTTTTACTGCTCATTCAAATACGGCCAAGAGGAAGTCACTCGTGATGGCAGATGTTTTACCAATTGTGATGAATCATTACTCTGCGAACTATTAAGTGATGTGCCTCTAGGCATCGAAAAGCTATGGATTACTCAAGATCTGCGAGCAGGCAGAGAAACTGAACAATGGCTTAACGCCATTTTATTAAAGGCATGATCGACCATGCCTAATGCAACGACTGGTCAACTCTATTCTGGGCATCGACTCTCTTCGGGTGGGGTAAACGATCCGCTCCTACCGAGGTTAATTCAAGCCATCAACCATGCCAGCGAGATCGAAATATCAGTCTCCTTTATTCAACCTTCCGGTTTAGCACTGCTGTTTGATCCTCTGTTCGATGCTATGCAAAGCGGCGCGAGAATAAAACTCCTTACCTCAGACTACTTAGCCATCACTCACCCCGTTGCTCTGCGCCGCTTGATGCTATTGGTTGAACGGGGCGCAACCTGCCGCATCTTCCAATGTGGCAACGATAGTTTTCATATGAAGTCGTACATTTTTGTTCGCCAGCAACAAGGGGAAATCGTCGAAGGCTGCGCATGGATAGGCTCGAACAATATCAGTCGCACCGCTTTGTTAAGTAGCCACGAGTGGGCTTTGCGCCACGACTTTGAGTTACCCAAAGATTCCCCAGCCGCACTTGAATTTACTCATATACGTCAACAGTTCAATGCTATTTTTGAACACAACCAGAGTCAGCCATTAAGCCATCAATGGATTGATAATTACCTCTGCCGTTATCAACAAACACAGCAGCAGCGTACCATTGCTCAGTTGGTCACAGAGGATGAACAAGAAACCATCGACGTCCCAACACCAAATTCAATCCAAATTGAAACCTTAGCCGCACTGGATGCCACTCGACAACAAGGCTATTCAAGAGGTTTAGTGGTACTGGCAACTGGCATGGGAAAAACTTGGTTATCCGCCTTTGATGTGATGCAAATGCAAGCGAAAAATGTGTTATTTGTCGCTCATCGCGAAGAGATCCTCCTGCAAGCAGAAAGAACCTTTAGCCAGTTGATCCCCTATGCCAAGACCGGCCTCTACAACGGTTCGATACAAGATGATCAAGCAACGCTATTATTTGCCTCTGTCGCCACCTTAGGTAAGCAAAATCACCTACAACGTTTTGCCGTTGATCACTTTGATTACATAGTAGTGGATGAGTTTCATCATGCCGCCGCAAAAAGCTATCGTCAGTTATTGGCCTATTTTCAGCCTAAATTTCTCCTCGGTTTAACAGCGACACCAGAGCGCTCTGATCAAGCTGACATTCTCTCTTTATGTGATGATAACTTAGTCTTCGAACGCAATTTAGTGCATGGCATTGATGATGATATTCTCGCACCGTTTGATTATCACGGTATCTACGATCAAGCGGTAAATTATCAAGAGATTCCGTGGCGTAACGGTAAGTTTGATCCTAATACGCTTGATAATAAACTGGCTACATCGCGACGCGCTGAACATGTCTATCGTGAATGGCAAGCCAAAAAACAAACGCGAACCTTAGCGTTTTGTGTCTCAAAAAAACACGCGGATTTTATGGCACAGTATTTTACCAGCAAAGGCATTCATGCCGTGGCGGTGTACAGTGATTCAGTCGTAAGGCGTAATCAAGCGCTGCAATGGCTAGACCAAGGTAAAATTGAGATTATTTTCTCGGTCGACCTGTTTAATGAAGGCACAGATCTCCCCTCGATTGATACGATTTTAATGGCTCGCCCAACCGAATCAAAAATTCTCTTTCTACAGCAATTAGGTCGCGGGCTACGCCTTTCTCCCATCACCAATAAACGCAAACTTGTCGTGCTGGATTTTATTGGTAATCACGATTCATTTTTAAACCGACCAGCAACCTTGTTTAATGTTAAAACCCTAAAAGAAGTGATGGGGAGATTGGAAACTAACGCGCCACTAGCCAAAGGTTGTCATGTTAATTTTGATATTGAGCTGATCAATTTTTGGCAAAACTTAGCCAAACGGCTACGCAATAATGTCCAAGATGATTATCAACAATTAGCGCATCAATTGGCTCATCGCCCGACCGCCAGTGAATTTTTCCATCATGGCTACCCGATGAAGAAAGTTCGCCAGCAAGCGATAAGCTGGTTTCATCTGGTTGCCAGCCAAGAAAATGACCCACGAATCAGCGAGTTCGTCAGTCATTATGGTGATTTTCTCCTCCATGGCATTGAAAACACAGCGATGAGTAAATCGTTTAAAGCGATCTTACTCGAAGCCTTGCTGGAACTTGATGGGCTGCGCCATCCACCGACACTCAGCGCGTTAGCCGAGCGAAGCCATCATGTGTTGTCACGTCGCCCACAGTTAATGGCGCAAGAGCTCACCGCCAGAGCCAAGCAGTTTAAAGCCAGCGATCGTGGCTGGTTAAAATATTGGCTAGATAATCCCATCAAAGCTTTTACCAAGCCCAATAATAAAACGGCTCCTTGGTTTGCAATTAATGATCAAAAGTTTGTCGCTACCTTCGCGGTAAAAGATCAGCATATCGAGTTATTACACGATGCCATGCAAGAGTTGGTTGATTTACGTTTGGCTGAATATGCCCAGCGACCTAAGCAACAACAGCCATCGAATCAGCCAGACATTGAACACTCACCTTCAGCCCAAGTACTCGAATTTGCCAAACAAAGTGATCCGCAAGGGACGATGCTGCCGTTTTACCCTGAACTTAAAATTGCTTGCGGTCATTTTAAACGCGGATCTCATGAAGCAGTTCAATACCACTGTGTTGCCGATGGCTATGGCAAGCTAGACCCTACTCGCCATTTTGTTGCCCCCGCGGCAGGAAACTCTATGAATGGCGGCAAAAATCCAATTCAAGACGGGGATCTGTTATTACTTGAATGGGTGACACCAAGTAGCGCGGGTTCCATTTCTAACTTAACAATGGCAATCGAAACCCAAGATGAGACCGGAGATAACCACTATTTGCTGCGGGTAGTACGCAAAATCGCACCAAATCAATACCAGCTACAAGCGCAAAACCCAAGTTATCCAGATATGCCAGCAACCGATACAATGAAGACCTTTGCACGGTTGAAGGCGGTGTTGAAGTGATAGCTAAGCCAATCATTAATCGGTGAAGGGTTTTATGATTATTTAATAAAATTAAACAACCAAACTGTGTAATTATGGCTCAAATCACAATTAATACTGTTGCATAGACAACAAAAATCATACTTCCGAATTCCATCATCATAGACTTTTAGTAATATTTTGAATCCATAAGCCTTACTAATATTTTCGCTTGTACCGTAAGGAATAATTAATCTAGGACGAATATTTGATGGAACCCATGAGCATGGTCAGTTTTTTCCGTGATGCGAAAATCCTCTCTTTTGATTTAGAACTGAGCAGAGATGAAAAATTTCATCATCTAGGAGCAATTCTCTCAGAGCATCAACTGAGTATAAAAGGTAATCAAGAGCAAGCGATCCAAGCATTAGATAATTTAGCGAAGACGGCTGATCTCGTACTAGGTCATAATATCTTAGATTTTGATCTCCCTTGGCTCTCCAAGCAAATACACAGACCTCAGTACCTACTCGATAAACCAGTTATTGATACTCTTTATTTGTCTCCATTAGCCTTTCCAAGAAACCCTTATCACAAATTGGTTAAGGATTATAAATTAGTAAGGGATACGCTCAACAACCCTGTTGCGGATGCAAAACTAGCACTGTCCATATTTCAAGAACAATTAATGGCACTGAATGCTTTACCTCTAGCGCAACGTCAACTCTACCAATATCTCTTTAGCCAAGGCGTACTCAATCCATTTAATACTGAGGGTCTATCATTAGTTTTTGCAAAATTAACCGGCCTAGAACTGATAAAACTCTCTGAACTGCCGACCATAATAAAAAGTGTTGTACAAAATAAAGCCTGCTCTAACCAGCTTAACCGCGTAATTAGTGATGCCATAAGACAACCAGCATTACTTCTTCCTTTAGCTTATGCCTGTGCTTGGTTACCCGTGTCGGGAGGGAACTCGGTATTACCACCTTGGATTTGGCGACGATTCCCACAAACTGCGGAGATTATTAACACCATTCGCGAACAACATTGTGGTGATAACTTCTGTTCATATTGCGAAAAAAATCACAATTCACAATACCATTTACGTAGACTGTTTGAGCTTGATAGCTTTCGTCCTTTACCCGATGGTACACCACTCCAAAAAATACTAGTTGAAGAAGCGATGGCAGGTGTCCCTTTGCTTGGCATATTGCCTACCAGCGGTGGAAAATCCCTTTGTTATCAATTACCAGCTCTCATCCGTAATCAACGTACTGGATCGCTAACTATAGTAATCTCTCCATTACAAGCGTTAATGAAAGACCAAGTCGATAACCTCAAGCACAAAGCGGGCATTGAAGGAGTTGCAGCAATCTCAGGCATGCTAACGCTTCCAGAGCGTGGTGCCATTCTTGAACAAATTCGTATGGGTGATATAGCCCTACTCTACTTATCACCAGAGCAACTTCGTAATCGTACGGTTAAACGAGCCCTAAAACAGCGCCAAATCGGAGGTTGGGTGTTTGATGAAGCGCACTGCTTATCAAAATGGGGACACGATTTTCGACCTGATTATCTTTATTGTGCCAAGGCAATCGAAAATATCGCTAAAGAACAACAAGTTGTGATACCACCCATTTTTTGTTATACCGCAACAGCTAAACCTGATGTCATCAATGATATTTGCCAGCAATTTATCAGCAAATTCCCTCAACCACTGCGTCGTTTTGAAGGTGGCGTTGAACGTACAAATCTAGATTACGAAGTAATAGAAAGTCCAAGCTTCAACAAACAAGGGCAAATTCTGTTACTACTGGAGCAGTTTTTTGGTCAAGAACAACCTGGATCTTGTGTTATTTATTGCGCGACAAAACGCAATGTTGATGAGCTAGCGGATTTTCTTGGTCAACAGCAATCGCTGCCTGTTGGTCGCTTCTACGCTCGAATGGATGCAGGACAAAAGAAAACGACACTAGAGCAATTTATTCAAGGAGAACTGCGTATCATCTGTGCTACCAATGCATTTGGAATGGGTATAGATAAAGACGATGTTCGTTTGGTGATTCATGCAGACATTCCCGGCTCATTGGAGAATTATTTACAAGAAGCTGGACGTGCAGGAAGAGATACTCAGCAAGCACATTGTATTTTACTGTTTGATGAACAAGACATAGAAAAACAGTTTCGCCTCGAAGCCATGAGTGAAGTAAGCCTTCGCGATATAAAACAGATCCTGCGAGGAATCCGTTCGCGGGCCAATAAAGGGGATAAAGGAAATAAAGATGCCAGTGGGTCTCACCAGACTTTAATTGCCACTAGCGCTGAGCTGATTAACCAACCAGACGTCGATACTAGTTTCGCCTCAGACGATAATAATGCTGATACAAAAGTTAAAACAGCGATAGCTTGGCTCGAACGAGCTGGCTATGTGGAAAGATCCGACAATATCACTCAGGTATTTCAAGGTCGTCCGTTATTTACCTCTCTCGATGAAGCGATGCAGCAGGTTGAAAAATTCAATCTAAATCCTAAAGCAAAAGCCATTTGGCAAGCCGTTATCTTAGCATTGATCACTGCCGATGAGGATGACGGATTAAGTGCCGATGGGATCGCTGAAAATGCAGGGCAATATTTGACAGATAAAGGATCAGGCGTCCAAGCCAGCGAAGTAATGCGAGTATTAACGCAAATGGCCGATGCTGGTTTACTGTCGAAAGGTATACAGTTAACAGCTTGGATTCGTCCTAAAGGTAGGGATAATAGTCGACTTATCAATACACACGTCCATCAAATCGAACGAGCAATGCTCGATACCTTGCGTGAACAGTTACCTGATCCTGAGCCTCAAATAGCCTGCCCACTCAATATGCGTTTACTCAATCAGGCAATTAAAGACCTTGGTTTTGAACACAGCAATCCTAATTTATTACGTAATTTACTGATTAGTTGGGTTCAAGATGGGCGTTCTGGTGGAGAGAAAGGATCAATAGATGCTAAATACCTCTCTCGCGAACATTACCAAATCAATATCAATCGTCCTTGGTCTCAAATTGAACAGATCATTGAGCAACGCCATAAAGTCACGGGCGCAACCCTAGATTTTTTATACACTCAGCTAGCTCAGAGTGAAGAAAGCGCTCAACGGCAAATAATGATCTCTTTTTCACTTGAGCAACTAATTCAGCATCTGCGCCAAGATATTGATATAGCGCAACAGATACAAAGACGCGACGCTATAACGCAGCAAGAATGGCTGCTAAAGGGAGCCGAACGAGCCCTACTCTATTTACATGAGCAGCACGCCATCGTACTACAAAATGGACTAGCCGTTTTTCGCTCGGCCATGACATTAACTTTAACAGCTCAGCGGCAACAACAATACGGTAAAGCAGATTATCAACCTCTTGATCATCACTATAAGCAGAAAGTCATACAAATTCATGTCATGAACGAATATGCCCGCATCGCTCTGCTTCACCTCAAAAATGCCCAGCGCTTAGTCAAAGACTATTTCACCATGGAAGCCGATCGCTTTCTTGGCCAATATTTTAAAGGTCGCAGTAAAATTCTCGAATTAGCCACCAGTGAACATTCATGGAAACGAATCGTTGAGGCTCTCAACAATCCGACCCAAGAGTCGATCGTACAATCGTCACCGGAACAAAGTCTGCTGGTATTAGCAGGCCCTGGTTCGGGAAAAAGTAAAGTGATAATACATCGATGTGCTTATTTACTCCGCGTCAAACAAGTTGATCCAGCAAAAGTTATGTTGCTTTGTTACAACCATAATGCGGCACTATCACTACGTAAACGGTTAGTAGATTTACTAGGGCGCGACGGCTCACGTGTGGCTGTTCACACTTTTCATGGCTTAGCGATGATCCTCACTGGCCATGCCATACAAAACAGCACAACAGACGAGATTAATTTCACTCAAGTTATTGATGATGCTATTCGACTATTAAAAGGAGAACAGAGCCAGCTAGGTTTGGAGCTTGAAGAACAACGAGAGCGTTTATTAGGTGGACTGCAATATCTATTAGTCGATGAATATCAAGATATTGATGAACAGCAGTACCAATTAATTGCTGCTCTGGTAGGAAAAAGCGAAGAAGATGAAGAAACTCGTTTGCACTTAATGGCCGTCGGTGATGATGATCAGTCTATCTATGGTTTTCGTGAAGCAAATGTCGACTTCATTCGGCGCTTTGAACAAGATTATCAAGCTCAAATTCACTATCTGACATGGAATTACCGCTCTACCGCACACATTATTAATACAGCTAACCATTTGATTGTACATAACAAAGATCGGATGAAACAATCTCATCCAATTGTCATTGATAAGCTGCGTCAACTTGAACCTCTTGGCGGACGCTGGGAATTATTAGACCCCTCAAAAGGACGAGTCATTATCCAATCCTGTTCTGATGCAGCACAGCAAGCTGCTGAAGTAGTCAGACAAATCAAACTAATTTGCGAAAACGACTCTAGTTGTTCCTTCGATTCTATCGCGGTTCTCGCCCGTTATGGCATTGAAAAAGATGAGCTAGCTTGGGTACGCTCAGCCTTAACTGATGCCAATATCCCTTGTCGTTTCACCTTAGACAAAGAACAAAGCTTTCCTATTCACCGTTGTCGTGAGCTTCTTGGTTATCAGCGTTGGTTACAAAAACAAGGCTATCAACTGATGACAGCACAACAACTTACAGAACCTTTACCTCCTATAGAACAAGCCAATCGATGGGAAAAACTGCTGTATGAATTGATCTATCAGTGGCAAGACAGTCAAGGAGAACAAGCTCTCTCCGCTCATCATTTTATGATGTTTTTGCAGGAATATCTTAATGAACAGCGACGCCAGATCCGATTTGGAAAAGGAGTATTACTAAGCACTATTCACGGGGTCAAAGGCGAAGAGTTTCATCACGTGATTGTTTTAGATGGCGGTTGGCAACAGTCTTTTGGCTCAAGCCAAGATCTGCACGAAGAGGAACGACGTTTATTTTACGTTGCACTAACTCGAGCAAGAGAGCGTCTAGTGGTGATGGCGCGTGAAGATCAAAAGCATCCGCATCTAAGCTTAATTGAAACGATTTGCTTCAAAGAAGCTAAACAAGCGAGTCGTCCTCAACATAAACGCCGCTTTACCGTCATGGGCATGCGCGACTTGGTACTAAGTTATGCTGGCTGGTGCGATCCTCAACATGAAATTCATCATAAATTAAGTCAGATCAAGGTCGGAGATTCGGTAAGAGTCGACTTTGATAATCAGCAGCGCCTCCATCTGTTCCATGAAAACTACCCCATTGCTCGCCTATCTAAAAAAGGAGAATCCGTATGGCAATATCAATATCAAACGATCAGCACAGCAAAAGTACTTGCAATGATAGAACGTCATAAAGCACAACAAGAAGAAACCTATCAAGATCGACTACGTAGTGAGCACTGGGAGATACCGATTATTGAACTGGAACTCTATCCTGAATCACAAATAGAGACTGAGTCGCAAAATAAAAAGACACTGATAACAGATATATAATCCCAGTCTCTAGCCATCTTTTGACTAGAGACTGGTTAAATACTGTGAACTGGTTTCGTTTTAATTACGACAGACAATAAGTTGAGCATTCTTTCATAATTTCTATCGGTAGTTAATCGCTTGGTGATCACACGAGCTAGTTTTAGCTTCTAGCTCGGTATTGGACATTCCTGCTTTGAGCTGTTACTCATAACATTACTGAGCCTAGCCCTTTGGAGAGGAAAGCTAAGCTGCCAGATGATCTGGCAGAGAAATGGACTCCCTAATTGGAGCCTTGTTTGTATGGAACTCTACATATTAACCTTAACTGAGTAACCCAAGGCTCTTAGTGCCTTGTTGGTTCGACCATTTCTAGGTGGAGTATCTTCAGGTCTTGCCCATCCTGCAACTTCAGCTATTGAGTTGATACCATAGTGACTAAATCTGTATTCTGGATCCTTACCTGCTAGGTAAATCCGTTCCCACATCTGATCTGCTTTCCCACCATACAAAACGAACTTTAGAAGATCAACCACAGTCTGTCTCTTTTCATTGCGTTGAGCCATTAGCCATTCGGTAAATAGGGGGATCCTTTCATTTTTGGTAAGAGACTTCTCATGTGGCTTCCCAAGTGATGCTGTACTCATCTTGATTAGATGATCCATGGTTGCATGAGTTGCCCTTAGTATGCCTGTTAGCTCACTCTCTGTTAGGGAATCAATATTGGCTTTATTTAGACTTTTTCTAATCAGGGGAGCATAGTCGTATAAGTTTATATCTTCATGTGAAGGTGGTGATGGAAGCTCTTTCCACCATGTTAGCATTTCAAGAAGTGCAGCTTGAGGGTTCTTGCTGTTAGTTTTGTGGTAGCTTTCATAGGGATAAGTATTGTCCTTCTGTTTGACTTGGTTGTAATAGTAGGCATGTAGAAATTGGTCCACTTGCCAATATGCAGGGATATTTTCGCTAATCCAGTTAGGTCTGTAGTCGTTAATTTGAGATGCGATATTTCGGATATAAGATAATGTGCCATTCCATTCCATACGGAAATTTTCTTTGCGTTTGTCTTTGGCTTTCTTGTCTGAAACGAAACTAGGACCTTCCCAGAGTGGTACTTTACGTTTGGGGGCTTTAGCTCTCTCTTCTTTCTCTTTTTCTCGCTTCTGTTTGAGCAGCAACTTCTGTTCATCAATGATCTCTTGGGTTAGCTCAAAGGCTACGTCCAGTTGTTCCAAACCATCAAAAAACTCTTCCAATTGCTCTAGCATACCTGATTCGTTTAGGTCGCTCTCACTAAAGAATACACCAGCTTCTATGTTGCCGTTCCATGCTCGATCTGTGAGGTTAGCTGAGCCAACATAAGCACCGTATCCTCTCCACCAGATGACCTTGCTGTGTAGGCAGTCGGGAATCAATTTACAGAATATATTGTTCTTAGCATTCGCAAGTAGCTTGCTAAGGAAACTAGGTGCAACTGGTACTGTTTGGTCATAGCGCATCCAGATATCTAGTCGATACTTGTTGTTGAGACAGTGCTGTAATAGTTGGGTTCTATCGTCTCCGTATGCGATAGCTGCTACCACACCATCAATCTCTGTTCCTGTTGGTGGAAGTAGAGACCTGAAATACTCACGGTTCAAACTGTTTGCTACTAATTTCATCTTGCTCATTGCCTTAGCTACTACTCTCTGCATTAAACATACATCGTTCAGTAAAGAGTGAGCAAACGTAAGTCGTTGTTATGTGGACCACATTACAAATTGGAGGCCCAGTAATTCAGAGTTAAATAGATGTGAGTGCAAAGTGACCACTTGGCTGTAAATTAGACCTACACTAAGGGACGGTCCTCATTGATACGCCCCAGCAATACTGAACAATCATCTAAGCGAAACTTGCCATACTTCAGACAATTCTTTGCTAAATTGGCAAAGACGCGACTCAGAAATGTCCAAAATTGAGCTAGCTAGAGCAGCTAGCTCAGTACATTTCCACATTATGCGGCTTCACTTAATCTCAAGCTTTCATAGTAATCCTCAGCTAAAGCCGTCATTTTAAATTCGGCTTCTATTCCAGCTATCTTTTCTACGGCTTCTTGGATAGATGTAAGGTCGACATTAAAGAACTCTTTACGAAGGTTTACAGCGTTTACACGTTTAGAATTGAATTCGCGGTGTAACGCTGTTTCAAGAGCTGGAGCATCATCGGTGTAAATCATGGCATGTACGTCAAATGGGAATGGTACACTTGCATCGCCTAGTTCTTTAACCCTATCCATTGGCTCTAGACGGCGAGTAAGTCCTATCTTGTAAACATCCTCACCAAACGAACCAATATTACTGATGACGTAAACATGCCCCTTACGGGTTTGTTCCGCCATACTCTTAGCTCGTTCTTCTTTGGCTTCTGCTTCGGCGAGTTGCTGCTCAAGTATTGCTATGCGTTGCTCCATTTCAGAGCGATCCTGCTCACTAGCCTGAGCAAGTTCTCGCTGTGCTTTATCAAGAAGATTACGGTACATTTTTTCTTCTTTTTCGGCATCGGCTATCGCTTTCTCAAATTCTTTAATAGCTCGCTGTTCTTCACGGATCTGTTCTTTGATAAGCTTCTGCTCAGCGACCTCTTCTTGCTTTTTAAGTGTGTATTGGTATTGAAGCTTACACTCTTCGAACTTAAGTTCGATGTAATCTATATTAAATCCGCACTCTAATGTCGCTGCTGACTTTTCTAGTGTGTTGGCAAGTTTTTCTATACGTTCTAGAGTACGCCCAAACGAACTCGGCGACACCTTACCGATAAGAAGATCACATTCAATATTAAAAGCAATAAGCATGAGTTTAACTTGACCATTTAGAATTGTATTATTGAATGACTTGTCGTTAGATATCACCGTTGACTCTGGGAAAATGATCGCAGTTTTATCTTTGATCATATCTTTTTGCTGCTGTCTAACATCCTTGATCTCTTCCGCGAATCGAGTAGATGTTTCGTAAAGGTACTTAGGCATTTCAAAATGACCATGAGCAGTGTATTCATCAAGCCTTGAATATAAGTCAAGATCACCCATTAACTCTTCTAGCTCAAGCTCACCTTTTTCAATCCTTGAGTTAAGTTCATCTAATGTTGATTTAGTCGATTCTAAGGTCGCTTGCTGCTCTTGAATGCTCTGTTTTAGTACATTATCTTGTCCTTTCAAAGCTTGAAGTTCGGCAGTTTCCTCATTGATTTTATCTAGCTCTAGCTTTGCGGTTTCAGTGGCAGCGATTATTGATTCTCGGCTTATACACGCTGAATCATATTCCTCTTTTGTTTTTGCTAGTGCTTAATCTAGCGACTTATATTGCTCGATTTTCTTATCGGCTGAGCGTTTTGTTAGAATATAAGTTAATACGACAGCTATTAATGATAAGCCTGCCAACATCAGTAAATTATTATCCATTGATTACTTTAGAACCTCTTGTATGAATTGCTTCCTAAGAGCGGCTCGCTCTTCACATCGCTCCTGGTATTCTTCTGCGGCGTTAGCTACTGCATCTTTAAAAGCTTGCTTTGCTGCTGACTTATTTAGTCTCGCTTGCCTTTGTAATTCGCGCTGAGCTTCTCGCACTTCTCTTTCGTGCTCTCTCATTTCCTGAGCATGTGCGCGCTCACGAACTTTTTGCCTACGCTCGGATTCACGAACCGCTTGTTTGTTAGCTCTATCTATTGCTTTAACAATCTTTATAGCCGTTCGTAAACCACTACCTCGTCTAGCCAATGGTTCCTCCTTTAAAGTGGTGTAATGCTGACTTTTTGGATGCTAGCACAATCGAATATGTGCAACTGATGCTCATGTCAAACAGATGGCATATTTTTAGGGGTTATGGGGTGTAAAATGGATTACTTTTAGTATTGCAAAAGCTCATGAATAGGGTGTGAATGAGTAAAAGGTCTAAGCAACTTTGGGAAAAAAGCGTATTTGCTCCCCATCCCCCTGTAAATACCAAGTACATTTACCTTTACGCGGAGGCCATCAACCATAGCTGGGTTTGTATCGCTCGTTTGTGCTGAGCGTGAGATAATCTTCGATTAACTCAACCATTTTTAAGGATAAAAATGACGGCTACCACCTACCTTAACCAACTCAACCAAGATTACTTGGCCATGCACCGCCGCAAAGAAGATTACTTTTGGCAAACCTACATGGGCATTAGCGACGACCAAGCGGGGGCAACCAAAGCCCAAACCGAGTGGACTCACTTTCTCTCACAAGGGTCAAGAATAGAAGAGCTCCGCCAACAGATCGCCGCGACAGAAAACATCAGTGATAGCGAGCAGCGCGAGCAAACCCTGCAAGGGCTGAATGGCTGGTTAGCCATGTTCCAAGCTCATGCGATAGAATCTCGCCAAGCTCAGCAACTGAAAACCGAACTGATCGAGTTCGAAGCCGACCTATTCACCAAAAAGCAGCAACATGTGCTGACTTACACGAATGAACACGGTGAGGCGATTGAAGCCAGTTTACCGGTGCTCAGTTCAACCATTCGTGCCAATAACCTTGAGTCCGTGCGTCAATCAGCCCATCAATCGCTGCTAGAACTAGAGCAATGGCTACTTGAACAAGGCTTTTTGCAATTGGTGCAAAAGCGTAACGCCTTTGCGCGCGCCATGGGTTATGCCAATTACTTTGACTACTCGGTACAAAAAACCGAAAAAATGAGCAGCGAAGCGCTGTTTGCTATTTTGGATGATTTCGAGCAGCGTACCCGTCAACGCCATCAAGATAGCCTAAGCACACTCGTTGCCGAGCAAGGGGAAGAATGCCTCAAAGGGCATAATTTTGTTTTCTCGTTTGCTGGCGATGTGATGCGCGATCTCGACCCTTATGTGCCGTTTTCGCAATCCTTGCGCCGTTGGGTGGAATCATTTGGCCGTTTGCATATCAACTATTCAGAGGCTGAGCTGACTTTAGATTTGCTGGATCGTAAAGGAAAATACCCCAATGGTTTTTGTCATGGCCCGATCCCATCTTTTTACCATCAAGGGCAATGGGTTGCGGCTAAAGTCAATTTTACCTCTAACGCCAAGCCCGACCAAATTGGCAGTGGCTATGATGGTATCAATACCTTGTTTCATGAAGGTGGCCATGCGGCGCATTTTGCTAATGTGAAACTCAATGCCCCTTGCTTCTCACAAGAGTTTGCGCCGACCTCAATGGCCTACGCAGAAACTCAATCGATGTTTTGCGATAGCCTACTCAACGATGCTGATTGGCTAAAACGCTATGCCTTAGATAAGGCTGGCAACCCGCTTCCCGATAGTGTCATTCAAGCGATGGTCAATAACCGCCAGCCATTCAAAGCGTATCAAGAACGAAGCATTCTGCTGGTACCTTATTTTGAACGCGCCTTGTACCAATTGAGCGATGAGCAGTTAACCGCTGAACAGGTGACGGCTTTAGCCCGTGAAACCGAGCAGCGTATTCTTGGCCTTGAGTCGAGCCCTCGTCCACTGTTGGCGATTCCGCACCTATTATCCGATGAGTCGGCCTGCGCTTATCAAGGTTACTTATTGGCTCATATGGCGGTGTATCAAACGCGGGCTTACTTTATGGAAAAGTTTGGCTATCTGACGGATAACCCACAGATTGGCCCACTGCTCGCCAAGCATTATTGGCACAAAGGTAACCAAGTCTCACATTCTGAATCGATCCAAAGCCTCACTGGTGAAGGCTTTAATGCTAAATATCTGGCCGATGTCTGTAACCTTTCTGCCGAGCAAGCTTGGCAACAAGAGCTGCAAAAAATCGCGGCGATGCAGAACCGTCAACCGAGCAGCCCAGCGCCACTGAATGCGAAAATCACCATCGTCGATGGGGAGCAAGTGATTGCGTCTAATGCGGTGTCTGATGAGCAGATGTGCCAGCAGTTTGAAGATTACATTATGCAGACTTACGGCTGTTAACGGCTCTATCCCCTGACGACTTGAGCAGCGGTGATCTTTATTGCCAGCAACCTCAAGTGGTTTGGGGATAGAAAACCCATAGCTTAAACCTGCTTCGGATAATGCTTTTTCAGTAAGCTGTGCACATTGCGCTTATGTTTGTAGGTTTCCGCCAGTGATGTTATCGCGAGATAAACATTGCTCGATACTGCACGCCACTCATTATCTTCCCCCTTTTTTTAGCGCTCCGCATTAACTCATTGAACTGTAATTATTATTTTATATTGATGACATATTAACTTCATTTTTGGATGCCAACCTCCTGCTCTGGTTTGACCAGTTTTGGATTTTTAGTGCACAACCCCCATCCCCAAACAGCGTGGTGTTAGGGATAAAAAAGATGGAAATAAGGAAGTTATTATGTCTATGTCTCGCAGAGGCTTTATAAAGGCGGTTTCCGCTAGCATGGTCGCTAGCAGTTTAATCGCGTGTCAATCTGATGATACACAGCTCAAACCTGTCACCTTTGAGCATGGTGTAGCCAGTGGAGATCCGTTACAAGATGCCGTTATCATCTGGACTCGGGTAACCACCGAAAGTCGTTACGCAGAAGTGACTTGGCAACTCTCTGAGCATGAGGATTTTGCTCACTTAGCGGCTTCTGGCAAACAGCAAACTGACAATGGAAAAGACTTTACCGTCAAAGTTGATGTCACAGGATTAGCCGCAGGAAAAAACTATTTTTATCGCTTTATGTGTCAGGGAATAAATAGCCAAGTTGGGAGAACCAAAACGTTGGCACAAGGCGAGTTGGCCAAGGCATCGTTAGCGGTGGTTTCTTGCTCTAATTACCCAACAGGTTACTTCAACGTTTATCGAGAAATCGTTCACCAGCATCAGAAAAAGCCGTTTGATGCGGTACTGCATTTAGGCGATTACATTTACGAATACGGCTCCGGTGGTTATGCCACCGAAAATGCGGCGGCCCTTGGACGTGAACCAAGTCGTGGTACTGAGTGTGTCAGCCTGCAAGATTACCGAGCACGTTATGCACAATATCGCCAAGATAGCGACCTACAAGCCTTGCATGCTTCGATGCCGATGATTGCAGTATGGGATGATCATGAAATTGCTAATGATACTTGGCTTAATGGCGCTGAAAATCATCAACCAGAGCAAGGCAGTTTTGAATTGCGACGCGCCGCAGCCGCTGCTGCATGGGTAGAATGGCTCCCTGTCCGTGAAAACCCTGAATCGAATGTAATTATCTATCGTCACTTCTCTTTTGGCGATCTTTTGGATCTCTACATGCTCGATACTCGTGTCGTCGCCCGTGATGAACCATTGGATTATTTTTCGTTGTCCTCTCCCTCAATCGAAGGCATCGCAGGATTGGTTGCTCAGTCTCGTCAACCCGGTCGAAACCTATTAGGTCAGCATCAAAAACAGTGGCTAAAAAACCAAATGGCTAACGCTTCTGGTAAATGGTCAATCATGGGCCAACAAGTATTGATGAGTCGAATGGAGCTACCAAGTACAGTAATGCAAGCGCTGTTTGGTTTGTTTATGGCTGATGACGAGAATAAAGCCCCAGCCCTAAGTCATGTCAACCAAGCTATCCAAGCCTACCTTGCCAATCCTAACTCAGATCCGCATCTTATCCCCTACAACCTTGATGCTTGGGATGGCTATTATCAAGAGAGGGAATGGCTTTATCATTTAGCGCAACAAGAAGGTAAGCGGTTTATTAGCTTAGCCGGTGACAGTCACAATGCGTGGTGTAGCCAACTGTTTGATGCGCAGGGCAAAGCGATCGGTATCGAATTTGCGACATCGTCAGTCAGCTCGCCCGGTTTAGAAGAGTACCTAGGTGTTGATGGCTCGACTATCATGCAAATGGAGCATGTTCTGCCACTGTTGGTCAGAGAGCTGCAATGGACAGACTTGAAGCAACGCGGTTTTCTACGCTTAGATGTCACCAAAGAGAAGGCTGAAGCGACTTGGACTTTTATTTCCAATATCATGACCAAAGATTACCAAGTAAAGCAGAAAACCATCATCACTGAAGATGGTAAAGGGATTAGCATCCGTTGAGTCTCTATCCCCTGACGACTTGAGCAGCGGTGATCTTTATTGCCAGCAACCTCAAGTGGTTTGGGGATAGAAAACCCATAGCTTAAACCTGCTTCGGATAATGCTTTTTCAGTAAGCTGTGCATATTACGCTTACGTTTGTAGGTTTCCGCCAGTGATGTTATCGCGAGATAAAAATCAGCGAGTGCGGCTGGGTGTTTAGCCAATAAGCGCTCGACGCGTTGTAAATGGTGAATTGCCTCTTGATAACCTTGGTTACTGGTGCGGTCAATACACACGCGAGCAACACGAAGGTAGTAGTCCAAAGTATGTTTGGGTTTATCCGTTACGATTTCATCGGCCAGTGTTAGCAATACATGGCTATCGGTTGGCCGAGTAGCGACCCAATCACACGCCTTTTCCCACGCTTGTTGCTCAATATAAAACTCAACTAAGGCGCTATTGTGATGGCTAACAAACCCGCGAGCATCGGCAGGTTGGTAGTTATTGATCAATGTCTGTTCGATACGAGTTAAAAACTCTGCATCCTCAATCTGGTGTGTCACTTTAAAAGCGCTCAACTCTTGGTAGCCTTGAAAAGTCGGAGCGTCAGTAAACAATCGATTAGCCAAACTCCACGCCTTAGCAACCTCGCCCAAGCTAATATAGAGGTTGACTTGCAGTCGCTCGCACTGTTGCATCTCAATATGGTTAGCTTGTTTTTTCGCTTTGGCTAACCAAAATTCGGCTTGAAGTGGTTCCTGATGCTCAAGATAGAGTTGCACGATTTCCAGAAAATCGTCGCAGCGCCACGCGATTTTTTGCTTAATAGCGATACGCTCATGCCAATCACTGGCGGTGCTTAGCAGTGGTCTCGCCCATATTTTCAGGTTCCATGCGTTATCACGATTAAGTGGGGTTTTCTCAATCGCGGTTTTGCACAATTCAAGAAATGTCTGATTGCTGCGCCAAACGGGCTCGAAGTGAGTGTCAATCGTTGGGTAAACATCAAACTCATAGTCGGTCATGCGCTCAAACATCCACTGCGCTTTTTCCGCTTCACTCCAATTCAACTGATTGAGGATTAACGGCATCTGAACATTGATCAGCGCTTCAACCCCAAACCGCTCTCCGTTCGAATCATCAATTTGCTCTAACACGAGATTTAAACGGGTCACGATGTAGTGAATTAATTTCCACTGCTGATCCGCTTTCAGTGCTTTCGCGGCTTCACAGATCAGTTCGAGTTGATCTTCTGCGTAAGAGAAGTAGTCGCCAACTTCACGCCAATTCCAAATCTGTTCACGGGGTAACGCTTGGGTCACCATTTTTTTCAAATCGTTATAACTGACGCTCTGCTCAGTGAGCTGCATTTTTGCTATTAGCGTTTTCCAAGCGGATTCATCTTGTTCGAGGTAATCGAGTAGCTTCTCTAAGATCGCCTCTTCCCCTAATGTTTTTAGGTGATTGCGGATCCGATCGCGTTCATCATCTTGATCAATGGGCAAATCGCTCAGTAAGCAATACGCAACGGCAGCACCATGTTTACACATCTCTTGGTATTCAGCGGCTGGGCAAGTGCAGTAGCTTGATAATGTTTGACCACCATTGAGTTGCACACGATAAAGCTGAGAGCCTTTTACTTCGGCATTGGCGGTATGACCATTAACGGTCAATTTACGCACCGCTCCACTTTTCGCGAGCTGCATGCCTTTTTGTAATGAGCTCGGTTCGCACAGGGCAAACAGAGCAGTAAAATCAAAGAAAGAAGAGGAGTTATTAGGCATAAGCAGATCCGTTTTTGCTATCGTCAGCCTTGTCTGATCAAGACGTTGCTAGGGGTTTCACGCACTTTGCCTGTTTTGGATTGGAGCTTCAAGTCAAACATCGTGATAATGAATAAAATGGTGGCTCGTTTAACTTTATAACTGGTTTGCAATTAAATAGTTTATTTAGGAATTTCACTAAGCGATAATCTCGTACATAGGCTTCTCATATAATCAGCCTGATGATGAAGATAAAATGGATTTTTAATGCTTGCCGTCCCGCTTCCCTTTATAGCATCTTTGCTATTTATCATTACCGCCCTATTAGTGCGCCCCAAAAGTAACTGGCTAAAGTCTGGAGTATTTTGGTTCAGTATACTTTGTGCAGCGATGACCACTGTCGTCGGATTAAGGTGGACATTTGATATTGCTTTATTACGCTGCGTTCAACCTATTCTCGGTGCGATGTTACCTGTCGCAGCCTGGCTTTGCTTTTCTAAAACTCAGCACGTAAATACTAAATATCTCCACTGGCTTGGTCCTATTATTGTCGCAATTGCTTCCATCAACCCATCACGAGTTTGGTTAATCGCTATTGATATTGTTTTGATTTGTCTTTATTTAGCCTACGGACTTTTGCTCATAAAAGAATCATTAAAAATACCAACCCATGTCCGCCTCAATCGAATTACCACGGTTTTATTTGCTCAAAGAGCTGCGGGACTTTTGTTACTAATGTCAGCTCTGATTGATGGGATGATCAGTTATGATTTAATTCGTAACAGTGCAGCGCACATCAATCTTATTTTATCCTTTAGCTATCTCGCCCTGATCGCAGGAATCGTCACAACGGTAACTATCGCTAGTCAGCATACCGTGGTTGAGGCAACAAATAACGCGATAACACAGCCCTCACTAACAGAAATAAAATCATCCTCGTTATCAATGAGTAAGCAAGAAGCAACACAGATTTGTGACAAGCTCAGCCACTTACTCACAGAAAAAGAACTGTATAAGGATGTTGATTTAACTCTAGCGCGGCTCTCAAAGCAGCTCGGAGTTCCAGCGAAGCCACTTTCTCAAGCAATCAATCAGGTGTACGGAGAAAATATATCTAGAGTGATCAATTCATTTAGAATAGAGCATGCTAAATCACTGCTCTTAACCAGTAATATGTCGATCACCGAAGTTTATTTAGCGTCAGGGTTTCAAACTAAATCCAATTTCCATCGTGAGTTTTCACGTATCACAGGGCAAACGCCCAGTGGCTACCGAAGTTCATTGTCATAATGACTCTCAAGCCGTTCTTAAACATATCAAGCTTAATCTACGGTCTTTGCCCAAGAAATAAGAAAATATCAGCAAATATGCTTTGATGAAGGGCGCTGCGCGTTATGCCTCTTCCATCTTTACAAATGATACCGTCACCTTGCACTTCTTCTTCAAGTAAATGGATTGCACCAGGCTTGCAAATGGGTAAAAAACTAAAATGCATCGCTTGCTCATACACTTTATAACGCCGTGATAGTAGCGGTATGTGTTCAGCTAAAAAACCTGACTCTTGAGTTTGAGGGAAATCACCAATATCAATGCCAGCCGCCAAAATCAAAACAGGTGTTTTTATTTTATGAAGACTAGAGGAGGAAAAACTGCGCGCCAAACCTAAATCTAAGCTGATTACTTGCTTAATACGCTCATCGTGTAACCTTGCTGACAAAGGTTCATTGGGTTGTGACTCGGCCAATCCTAGCTCTTTTGCCAACCCACAAGTTCTAGGGTTTGGGTACAAAAGACATTGCTGATGAAAAAAAGCGCGATCTACCTGAGCACCAACCAGTTGTAACACGGTCCAGCCACCTAAAGAATGGCCTATCGCAGTCACATTCGTACGATCAATCACGCCGGACCACTGCTCATCAGACAATAAATAATCAAGCAGCCGACTTAAATCCTTCGGTCTTTGCCACCATTGCGCCGCTTGTTGAGGAGATGAATCAAGTGTCGTTGTTCCAGGGTGATCAACCGCTGCAACAACATAACCCTGCTCAACCAACTTCACCGCTAGCCAATGCTGGTTTCGCCAGTTACCTCGATAACCATGAGAAAGCATCACCAAAGGGGCAGAAGCGGTATTTACTGCACCATTTTCTATCACTGGATTACCTTGAAAAACTGGATTATCAGCAATCAAAGTGATTTGATTGGACGGCTTAGCTGGGTACCAGATGGATATAGATAAGGGCCTTTCTAAAGATTGGCTGATAACCTTTTGTTGGAAGCCAATTTCTGTAGCCGCAATACTTGATGGTAACATCAGTACCAGAGTAATAAATGAACAAAACCAACGCATAATCAGCTCCTTTATAAATGATAATCTTCAGAGCTAGATTCTGATATCGCGCTTTCTAATGCGTCCTAAATCCGGTTTTAGGACCTAAAAAATAAACCAAACCTAACCAAAGTTGGCACCAGTCACACAAAAATAAACAAACAAGAAGCTTATTACATCTTGGGCGTGATTTTTATCACTTACAACAGGTAAGCATATCCTTACCATTCAGATAACGAATCAATGTGTCTTATCTGTCTGTATCGTTTAAATCGGTTTTGTTTTGATTTTGAATAGACAGTTACTCTATGGTGTGAATAATGAAAAAAATGCGACTTACTCCGACCGCTTTGCTGCTCAGTAGCGCACTGCTCTTGGGCTGTAATCAGGATATCGATACCATGGCAACACCTGAAAAAACGCTTAAAATTGCTACCTATAATCTCTCTTTTGACCGTAACACCTTTGCAGAACTGGTGACTGAAATGCAGGTAGAACCTGCTCAGCAGCAAGCTTTGGTTGAAGCTTACTTAGCGGGCAAGATTGATCAAAAAGACAAGAAATTAGCGCAAAACGTTATCCAGATCCGCAATGTCACGGCGGTTATTCAACACAATCGCCCTGATGTATTGATGATGGCGGAATTTAATAATGATGGCACTGGTGAAGATACTTCGGCGCTGATCGGCTTTCAAAACAATTATTTATCTGTCGCGCAAAGCCGACAAGGCGCGGGAGGCGAGCCCGATCTAGAGCCAATTGATTATCCGTTTGCTAAAGCTTACGCCACTAATACCGGGCTATTGAGTGAGTTTGATTTAGATAACAATGGCCAAAAAGGTCTGTTGCCAGGCGATGCTTGGGGATTTGGTTTTTATCACGGCCAATACGCGTTTGCTTTACTGTCTAAGTACCCGATTGATGCGAGCCAAACGCGCACCTTCCAGCACTTTAAATGGAAAGATATGCCCAATGCTGACATTCCTGCCATTACTATTTGTGATGGTTCACAAAATATCCCTCAGGGCATGGTGTGCGGTGACCCTTGGTATAGTGATGCAGAGTGGCAACAGGTACGTTTATCGTCTAAAAACCATGTAGATGCGCCGATTATTATTCCAACGGCCGATGGGGAGCAAGTGATCCATTTACTGATGTCTCATCCGACGCCTCCGGTCTTTGACCCTGGTAAAAATCAGCAACAAAACGCAGCAGAAGTGCAGTTTTGGCACCATTACATACAAAATCAGCCCTATTTTTATGATGATGCTGGTAAGACTGGCGGATTAGCCAACAATGAGAAGTTTGTCATCATGGGCGATTTAAATCTCGACCCGGTCGCCGGTGATGGGCTCAGTGAAATAATGCAAGCACTGCATGCCGATCCGTTACTCAATCAAAAGGTGACTCAAGGGACGCTTTACCCAAGTAGCCTTGGTGCCGCTGAATTTGCTGCGCAGCGATCATTAACTCATCCCCATCCGCAGCGAATCACGTCCACTTTTGGCTTAGGCGTTGATTATGCTCTGCCTTCGGCCAACTTAACGGTTATTGATTCAGGTGTGTATTGGCCAGCGTCTGATCAAGTGGGCTATCGTTTAATGAATGACTCGCGTTTGGGCCGTTATGGGGACGGTAAAGATGTCTCTTCCGACCATCGCCTAATATGGGTTGAAGTGAAGTTATAGGATATCCCAGTTGTTTGGGGATAAGAAAAGAGGCTCTATTTAGAGCCTCAATCAAGCGAGTTTAGCCAACCGCAGGAAAATCTAAAATGCTGGTGGCGACTGAGAAATAGATAATAACTCCGACCGCATCGGCAATAGTGGTAACCAGTGGCGCACTGGCCGATGCCGGATCAAACTTAAGTTTACTGAGAATAAATGGCAGTGACATCCCCACTAGCGATCCAACCACCACCACAATTTGCATGGTTAGCGCTACGACTAGAGCAATTTCTGGACCGCCGCGCCATAAACCAAGCAGCGAGACGGCAATCGCCATAGTGATACCCAGTAAACCGGCGATAAACAGTTCTTTAGCCAGCATTTTCGCCCAGTCTTTACCAATCACTTCACCGGTTGCGATAGCTCGAACCATCAAGGTTGCCGACTGCGCCCCGGCGTTACCACTACTACCAATCAATAATGGCAAGAAAAAGACCAGCGCAACGTAGGCTTGAATCGTATCTTCAAAATAGGCGATCCCCGCTCCGGAAAAGAGATTACCGAACACCAGCAAAACTAACCAAAACACGCGCTTACGATACATCAATCCAACGGAAGCATCTTTTAGGTTACCGGAGAAGTCAACCGCGGCAGATTTATGAATCGAGCGATCGGCCTCTTCTTCTGCAACGTCCATCGCATCATCATAAGTCACAATACCGACCATGCGATTTTGTTGATCCAAGACCGGAAGAGCGAGTAAGTCATATTTACTGATCGCTTGCGCGGCGACATTTTGCGCTTCATCCACCCGCACGAAGATCAGCACTTGAGTCATGATTTTGCCAACCGTTAGACTTGGCTCAGAAATCATCAAATCACGCAGGGAAACCGTACCTTGCAGATGCATTTGTTCATCAACAACGTAAGCTTGATAAATGGTTTCTCGCTCGCTGGCGATTTTCCGTAGTTGGTTGATGGCTTCTTCAACGGTTTGATGGGCATCGAGCGTCGCGAAATCCGAGGTCATTAATGCCCCGACGCTCTCCTCTGGATAAGAGACTAAACGCTGAATATCACGCCGATCTTCCGCATCCATTTGTTGTAAAACTTGATGCTGAAACTCGGGCTCTAATTGGGTCAGTAAATCGGCGCGTTCATCATGGGGCATGAGCTCCGTCATTTGTGCGAGCTCTTGCGCATTAAGCTCTTCGGCGAGCTTTTCTTGCCAGCGCAAGGAAAAATACCCAAATAGAGCCGCTTGTTTTTCTAACGAAATCAGCAGTAATAATTGTCCCGCTTCTTTAGCAGTTAAACTTTGATTATCCAGTAATTCGGTGAGGGCTTCTGCGCAGTCAGCCAGTGGGTGCTCTTCAACAAAGCGTTCCATAGCCTCGGCATTTTGACTGATGTGCAGCGCCATGAGGTCTTGAGTCATGATATTGATTGACATCTAAATACTCTTTTTGTTGTCACGTGAGCATGAATCAACGTCATTATTGTTTTATCTTATGACATGCTCTTTGCTCTTAGCGACTAAAGATATTGAGAGATAAAATAATAATGAGATGAATAGCATGCAAATGGCTGATTTTAGCACAGTTATAAGACAACTAGAGCGAAGAGAAAGAAAAATCAGGCTATTCTGACTGCGCGCTAAGAAAATAGACGTCGACAAAATAGCCTGATGAACGTTGTAAATGACAAAGTCGCTTCACTTATCCAGACGACAGCGAGTTAAGCCTCCACAACTTGCCAACTCGCCAGAGAAACGGTCGGCTCTAAACTTAAGCGACCTATCACCCGTTCGATGTGTGAATCAGTCCGCTGTGTTGCCATCACCGAAGAGATGACACGTACCTGAGTCTGTTTATCTTGGATTAATGTTTCACTTTCTAGCTTTTGTAATTGCAAAGCCCCCGAAGAGACGCCTTGCAATAATAAAGCTCGAACATGCGCTTCATCACTCTCTAAACAAACCACTTCCAAACGGTATTGCCACCAGCATTCCGCTTGTTGAACGGACTCGACGGGGCGATGGTTTATAAACCTGACTAATGGTCGTAATAGGGTATTGGTGGCCAAAATAACGATCGTCACCGCAACCGCGCCTGACCACTGATTGGCACCAATCATCACTCCTATCGCGGCAGAGCACCACAAAGTAGCCGCGGTATTTAAGCCGCGAATATTGGCTCCTTCTTTCATTATGACGCCGGCACCGAGAAAACCGATACCTGAGACCACCTGCGCTGCCACGCGTGTTGGACTGGCATCGCCATCAACCATCATCGACATCAAAGTAAAGCTTGCGGCACCAAGGGACACTAAAGCGTTGGTCCTCAACCCGGCCATGCGTTGATGCCATTGACGCTCAAGCCCAACCATGGCCCCTAAACCTGCAGCTAACATGAGCGGCAGGATAAAATCAAACATTTCCCACATGATTTACTCTCCTTGCTAGGACTATGAAGCCTTGACAAACGATAGCAATGCCAAAGCTCCCAGCCTATCAACCCACTTAAACCGTTGGTGGGAAATCCAAAATCATGGTTGCTACGGAGAAGTAAATGATGACTCCCACCGCATCGGCAATCGTAGTGATCAATGGCGCACTAGCGGAAGCAGGATCAAACTTCAGTTTACTAAGAACAAACGGCAGTGACATACCAACGACCGAGCCAACAATCACCACAATTTGCATGGTAATTGCCACGACTAAAGCAATCTCTGGCCCGCCGCGCCATAAACCAAGCATCGACACAGCGGCGGCCATGGTTACGCCGAGTAGCCCCGCTATCATCACCTCTCTACCGAGCATTTTTGCCCAATCTTTACCAATCACTTCTCCGGTAGCCAGTGCCCGCACCATCAAGGTGGCTGACTGAGATCCCGCATTACCGCCACTGTCGATAAGTAGCGGTAAGAAGAAGACCAACGCCACATAGGCATGGATGGTATCTTCAAAATGGGCAATCCCTGCGCCAGAAAAAAGATTACCGAATACCAGCAAGACTAACCAAAAGACCCGTTTACGGTACATTAATCCCACTGAGGCTTCTTTTAAATTACCCGTGAAATCGACCGCTGCCGATTTGTGCATATGGCGATCAGCTTCTTCTTCAGCCACATCCATCGCATCGTCATAAGTTACAATACCCACTAAGCGATTTTGTCCATCGACAACGGGTAAAGCGAGTAAATCATATTTACTGATCGCTTGTGCCGCGACGTTTTGATCTTCATCGACTCGGACAAAAATCAACACTCGGGTCATGATCTTACCCACGGTTAAACTAGGCTCTGAAATCACTAAATCGCGTAGTGACACCGTACCTTGTAAACGCTGCTGCTCATCGACCACATAAGCCTGATAGATGGTTTCGGTTTGCTTAGCAATGCTGCGCAATTTTTGCATCGCTTGTTCAACCGTATAATCAGCAGCGAGCACAGCAAAATCAGAGGTCATCACCGCACCGACACTCTCCTCTGGATAAGCAACCAGCCTTTGAATGTCGGAACGCTCCTCGCTATCCATTTGCTCTAATACTTGCTGCTGAAGCTCGGGCTCCAACTGAGTCAATAAATCGGCTCGTTCATCGTGTGGCATCAGCTCAGCTAATTGAGTAAGAAGCTGAGCATCCATTTGCTCAGCCAACTTTTCTTGCCACGTTAAACTAAAATAACCAAACAGAGCCACTTGCTTTTCTAATGGCAGTAAAGCGAGCAGTTGGCATACCTCTTGTTCCGTTAATTGTTGCTCAGTTAATAACTGCGCAAAAGCTTCAGCACAGTCCGCCAAAGGATGTTGGTCGATAAAACGTAGCATCGCGGCTTGATTATGGCTGATGTGCAGTGCCAACAGCTCTTGAGTCATGATAGAAACAGACATCGTGCTCTTCCCTTAGTGCTTCCAAAAACGCACAAAGCGCTTCCAGCCAGATGACGTTTTAGCCACACCTTGATCATTAAGTTCAAGTTGGTGACGAATGATCGCGCGGGCAGCGTTTAATTCCAATACTCCCACAACACGGTGGCGGCTATCCAAAATTGGTAGCACGGGCCACTGGCTTTTTCTCAGTTGTAATGCGGCTGGATAAGCTTCGCTTAAGGCAAAAGTATAATGATTAGCCCCTTGTACCAGCGCTGTGACAGGCTGAGTTTTATCAGCACATAATAAACGGCTAATAGACACCAAACCTTGGTACTCAGCGCGATCATTAATCAACGCAATAACATGAACGGAAGAAGAAAACAGCGGGCTCGCTTTGAGCATGGTGATCACTTCTTGCACCTGTAATTGGTCACTAACACAGAAAAAATCACGCTTAGCGTGGCTTAATACTGCGCGTTGCACTGGGGTACGGGCTTTTTTTACATCAGCGATGTAATGCGTACGAAAAACTGTCATCTTTGTCTCTCCTGAGTTGGGCTCAGGACAAAGAAACCTGGTGATCGCAACCACAAATTTTGCCTAAACGAAAAACGCTTAGCGCAACAATGGGTTTGCGAAGCACGACGTGTCGGCTCACAACATGTGAGCATCAGTCATAGGTTACGCACGGGCAAACGTTGCCTTACTGCGCAAAGTATTAACGTATGGAATTAACGATGGAAGGAAAGAGTTCGCTTTGCCAAGGGTAGTTACCGCCTGACAACAGCTAAAGAGAATTTAGCGACAGGCTAGCAAGAAACCGTTGGTGTTTTCGAACCATCGAAAAGACCATACTGTGATATTCGACTACTCGACGAGTCCATAGGTTTCTATTGTACCTCGATAAATTAAAAGGGATCGGTTGTTACTCGGTTTAACGCTTAAAGTATAGCGTTAAATTGCATCAACCGGGTTATTTTTCGCGCTAAATATTATTGATCAACCAATTGAAAGTCAATTTAAAATTAAGCGCGAACGGATTTTTTTATCATTTATCTCACACTAGCAACAACGGTTCCTTTAGAAAGCGGACCAACTAACGCAACGTCTCTTGATTGACACCGAGGTTCTCACCTAGCCACATCACTTGATGTTCACTATGATCATGCCAATCATCACCAGAAACAGGATGAATCAAGACACTCAAAGGGCCACGCGCATTATCCAGCCAATCAATAAAGGATTTTTGCTGTTCAGAAAAATGAATTTCAAACATCGGTTTGCGATGGGGGCCAACCAAACGCGGGACCAAGGGAAAGATGGCACTAATCTGCTCGCGGCATTCAGCAATGATGGTTTGCTGCAAAGCATAAGCGAATGGCTGTTGAGATAAATCAAAATAAACATGAGCGTGATACATCATTCACTCCTTTTCGAAGTAGGACAAGTTCTCACTATTATACGGGGCGTAGCGATGAAACCTAGCCTGAGTTTTTCAGCAACTTGGTTAAGATTTTTGAACGATCAGATTGATTCATCGTTACTCGCCAGTGCATATCACTACAGAGTCAGCAGCCATCGCTAATCGTATCGATTAATCAGCTCGATAAACTTGCCCTTTTAACCATTCAATGAAAATCGCCGTGGTTTCTGTTTGATTATGAACAATAAAGTAATAACCAGCGTTCGCGGCTATTGGCTCAAATGGCGTGACTAATTTGCCCTGTTCTAATTCATTACTCAGTAGAGCCAGCCTTGCCATCGCGATACCAACGCCCGCCTCAGCCGCCGACATGGCCATGTCGGTTCGATTAAAAAAATGGCCTTGATGCGTCGCCAATTCAATGCCCATTTCCGAAGCCCAGTACAACCACTCATAATCTCGCGCCGCTTTTGCCCATGGCATCGCATCATGCAACAAAACGACCTCGCGCCACGCCGATGGGCGACGTTCATGTGTGATTAAATCAGGATGAGCCGCCAGATAAGCCGGGCTCATCACTGGTAATAAATACTCTTCCAATAATAATTCTGCGTTGGCTTTAGAATAAGGAAACGGCCCGTAGTCAATCGCCAGATCAAAATCGCGCCGATCGCTATCTACCAATGCTCCTTCCGCGAAGGTTTGAATTTGAATATCAGGATGATGACGATAAAAGTCTTCCAGCCGAGGCACCAACCATTTAAAAGCAAATGATGGGGTGAGTTTTAAACGTATCTCACGTCGATTGGCTCGTTGGTTAAGATGCTCAATTGTACTATCAATATCTTGCAAGCTACGTTGAACAACCACTAACAAGGTTTGCCCCGCTTCGGTCAACCGTACTCCTCGTGAGTGCCGTTCAAAAAGACTAAAACCTAATTGCGCTTCAAGCTGCAATAATTGTTGGCTAATCGCGCCCGTCGTAATGTGCAAACTTTTGGCCGCACTACTGAAACTGGTATGATGAGCAACCTGTACAAAGGTATGTAATCCAGCAAGGTAAGTATTCTTTAACATGGCTATGGCTTTTAGAAAAACTAAACACTGATGATAATTTTTATCGATTGTTAACAAAAGGTAAAGCAAAGAAACTACTTACGTTGTTAATTTGGAGGTTGTCATGGAAATTATTGTTTTAGGTAGTGGTGTGATTGGTTTAACCAGTGCTTGGTATTTATCACAAGCGGGACACAGTGTGACGGTTATCGACCGTCAAGCCAGAAGTGCAGAAGAAACCAGTTTTGCTAACGCAGGGCAAGTTTCCTACGGTTATTCTTCGCCTTGGGCCGCTCCTGGTGTACCGCAAAAAGCCATTAAATGGCTACTGGAGAAACACGCCCCTCTGAAAATTAAACCATCACTTGATCCAAAATTACTCAATTGGACAACCCAAATGCTGGCGAACTGCCAGTTATCTCGTTATCAAATCAATAAAGCTCGCATGTTATCGATTGCCAATCATAGCCGAGAGTGTTTGATTGAGTTGAATAAAAATTACGATATTCAATATCAAGGCCGCCAAAAAGGTACCTTGCAAGTGTTTCGGAAACAAAAACAATTGCAAGCGGTTGAAAAGGACATGCAGTTGCTGGAAGAAAGTGGTACTCGTTTCGAACTGCTGGATGTCGCTGGCTGTTTAAAACAAGAGCCAGGATTAACGCCCGTTCAAGATAAACTGGTTGGTGGCCTGTATTTACCCGATGACGAAACTGGTGACTGTTATCTGTTTTGCCAACAATTAACCGAGTTAGCAAAATCGAAAGGGGTACGCTTTGAGTTTAATACTCAAGTGCAAGGCTTACTAAGCGAAGGCAATAAGATCACTGGTGTCCAAACCGATAAGGGATTACTTAAAGCCGATGCTTATGTGGTTGCGATGGGCAGCTACTCTCCGGCGCTACTCAAACCATTTGGCATTGATCTCCCCGTTTATCCAGTAAAAGGATATTCATTAACCGTACCGATCCGTGACGCCGATTTTGCTCCGCAATCTACTGTGATGGATGAAACCTATAAGGTTGCCCTAACCCGCTTTGATGAGCGTATTCGCGTCGCTGGAACGGCTGAATTAGCGGGTTTTGACCCTTCAATTCCCGAAGCGCGTAAAGCCACGATTGAAATGGTGGTGAAGGATCTCTTCCCTCAAGGCGGTTATTTCGAACAAGCGGAATTTTGGACCGGTTTTCGCCCGATGACTCCTGATGGCACACCGATCATCGGCGCAACCAAGCTCGACAATCTTTATACTAACACTGGTCATGGCACATTAGGCTGGACGATGGCTTGTGGCTCAGCAAGTTTGCTGGCTGATATTATCAGCCAACGTCCAAGTAAAATAAAAACCAGTGAACTCAACGTGTCTCGCTACGGTCAAGCAGTATCATAAGACCATGAGCGTCTAATCAATCGTATTTTCAGCTCCTCTCTGGCTCAACACCCTTATGGTGTATGAGCCATTTTTGTTTAGCGTCTATCATCTCCGCACGAAACATCACTAAAAATTAACATGTTAAGAATATTTATGTGATCAAAGCCACGCAAACACACAAGAAAGAAAAAACCAGTTAACAAAATAGTTACAAGAGATTTAAGATGTGGATGCAAAACAAACACAACAATTCGTTAACAGGGAAACTTTCATGCAGTCATTTGTTGATTTTATTAATGGAATAATTTGGAGCCCAGCCCTAGTGTATTTATGTCTTGGCGCTGGTTTGTTCTACTCAATCAATACTCGCTTTGTACAAGTTCGTCATTTCACCGAAATGTGGCGCTTGTTACTGTCAGGTAAAAGCTCATCAAAAGGAATATCTTCTTTTCAGGCATTGGCGGTATCTTTATCCGGTCGAGTCGGGACAGGTAATATCGCTGGTGTCGCTGCTGCGATTGGTTTTGGTGGGCCAGGCGCAGTATTTTGGATGTGGATGGTGGCCTTTTTTGGTGCTGCCACCGCGTATGCAGAGTCGACCTTAGCGCAAATTTATAAAGAAGAAGACAAAGATACTGGTCAGTTCCGTGGTGGACCGGCTTATTACATTGAAAAAGCCATGGGTCAAAAATGGTATGCGTGGATCTTTGCCATTGCGACTATTTTAGCCTGTGGGGTTTTACTGCCAGGTATTCAATCGAACAGTATCGGTAATGCGGTTGAAATGGCGTTTGGCTCTGGAGACATGGTCGAAACAGCCATGGGCACCTTTAGTTTTGCGAAGATCTTTACCGGTGCATTAATCTGTATTGTGCTGGCTTTCATTATTTTCGGTGGCGTTAAGCGTATTGCTCAATTTACTCAGTTTGTCGTTCCTTTTATGGCTCTGGCTTACGTTATCCTCGCCTTTATCATCATTCTTTTAAATATCACTCAAGTTCCCGCAATCTTCATTATGATCATTGGTGATGCTTTCACTCCTATGGCTGGCTTTGGTGCTGCTATCGGTTGGGGGGTGATGCGTGGCGTATATTCTAATGAAGCAGGTCAAGGCACAGGGCCTCATGCTGCAGCTGCAGCGAGTGTCCAACACCCAGTGCAACAAGGATTAGTTCAGTCATTTTCTGTCTATATTGATACTTTACTGGTTTGTTCAGCCACTGCTTTCATGATTCTCATCACCGGTGCTTATAATGTTCACGGTGCTGAGGGGATGATACTGCAAAATTTACCAGCCGACATTGCTGCTAACAGCCCAGCCTTTACTCAAATGGCGATTGAAACCACCCTACCAGGGATTGGTAAGCCATTCGTTGCTATGGCACTGTTCTTCTTCTCGTTTACCACGATTTTAGCTTATTACTATATCGCAGAGACTAACATTGCCTACATTCGCCGTACCTTCAAAATCAGTAGTGCTATGTTTTTGCTTAAAGTGGCCATGGTTGCTGTGGTGTTCTACGGTAGTATCAACACGGCTAACCTTGCATGGGCGCTCGGCGACGTTGGTGTAGGGCTAATGGCATGGCTCAATATTGTTGGTATTTTAATTATCTTCTTTTTGGCTAAACCGACCATCGTGGCGCTAAAAGATTATGAAGAACAACAAAAGCAAGGCGTTGAAGAATTTACTTTCAACCCCGTCAAGCTTGGCATTAAAAATGCCACTTATTGGGAAGAGAAATACCTACGTAAAACCGGCCAAGCTCCCACCGCTGAACCTGAAGGTAAAGCAACCGAGCTGCCAAGTACCTAATTAGTAAGGCCGCTTTGTAAACACAACTTGCTGTATATAAAAACAAAAAACAGTACCAAGGGTTAGCGATTGCTAACCCTTTTTTATATTTGCATAATGCTGATTGTGATAAAAACCGAGCGCAAGATAAACTGTTCCGCCCCCCCGATTTATAAGGATTTACATGGATGTTTAAAGTACTGCTCACCGGCTTTGAGCCTTTTGGAGAGGATAGCCTTAACCCATCGCAGGCATTACTCAACGCAAAAGAACAGCTACACGTAACAGGGGTCGAGGTGATAGGTTGTGTTCTGCCCGTGGTCCGTTATCAAGCCGCTGAAGTTGCCATCAATGCAATTAAGACCCATCAACCCGATTTAGTCTTGATGTTCGGGCAAGCCAGTGGACGTGCCGCCATTACACCTGAGCGAGTAGCCATTAATCTTGATGACTACCGGATAGCCGATAATGCTGGTCATCAACCGATCGATGAAGCCATTATTGCCGATGGACCAGCGGCGTACTTTACTACCCTGCCGGTCAAAGCCATGGTGGAGGATTTACAGCAAGCAGGGATCGCCGCCGAAGTATCCTACTCGGCAGGAACCTTTGTCTGTAATCATCTATTTTATGCTGTTCAGCATTATTTATCTCAACATGATATTCCGAGTGGCTTTATCCATATCCCAGCATTACCAGAACAAGTTCCAGCGACTAATCCATCATTACCCAGCTTAGGATTAGAACCACTCATAGCAGCCGTACGAGTCATGATTCAAACTTGTCATCACAGCAAACAAGACAGGCAAATCATCGGTGGCAGTGTGTGCTGATGGCCATAAAACGCAAAAAGCTGGCCTGAGCCAGCTTTGATGGACCATATTAGATTTAAGCGCTAACTGGCTCAGCGACCACCGCCGCTTTACGCTTAGCACCAATCGGTAATACGGTTCGGCCATATTCATTATTGATCACTTGCGCCATCGCAAAATAAATCGCGCTCGCACCGCAGAAAATACCTTCAAAACCAGCAATCGTACCAATCAGCTCACTACCGGTAAAATCACGCAGCGCCAGTAAAGCAAACAAGATAGTTAACGAACCAAACACCACTTGTTTAGCGACTGGGTAGCACAGTGAACCAATAAACATAAAACCAGTAAAAATGCCCCACAACGTTAAATACCAGCCCATAAAATGAGCCGGGCTGGCTGGCAGTCCCATATATGGCATCACTAATAGACCAACTAAAGTTAACCAAAATAAACCGTATGAGGTAAACGCAGTGGTACCAAAAGTATCGCCGCGTTTAAAGCACATGATGCCAACAATCACTTGGCTAAGGCCACCATAAAAGATCCCCATTGCCAAAATCATTGAATCAATAGGAAAGAAACCAGCATTATGGATATTAAGTAGAATTGTTGTCATACCAAAACCCATCAAGCCAAGCGGCGCAGGGTTAGCAAGTTGCGTCGACATTCACATTACCTTCAAAAATGTTAATAAAAATTACGCGCGAAGTTTAGTGAACAAGTCGTCAAAAAGGAAAAACCATTAATGAAAACTTAGATTACACTTATACACTTTTTGTTACATGTAAAATAGATAGCCAAAGTCCTTGAAATAAAAGGTTATTGGGTAAGTAAGTGCGTTTCCATGAACATAGCTATACGATGTGATGTGTGATGTGTGATGTGTGATGTGTGATGTGATAAGTACCAACGAACGTAGCCACTTCAAGTAGTAAGGGATGATATCCCTGATTTCCCTGATTACTCAGAGACGGGCAGTCAAGGATGGAGCTGACGTCTAATCATCGACCAGTCTCCGTCCTCAATTCATGACCGAGAATAACTCAGCTTAAGTCATTTTGGCCCTCTGGTTCGGCGGCTTGAGCTGAGGATGAGCCGCGAGTTAGCAAGGTAAAGCAAGCTTGTGCAATTAATACAAACGTAAACGGCAGTGCCCCTGCGATGGCTATCTGTTTATTGAGATCAACATCGTTAATCGTAACCAAGGCAATCGCTAAAGTGACCACAATCACTGACCAACTGATCTTACTGGTCAAACGTTGATCATTGGTCAGCATGCCAGCGGCATAGATAGCCGAATCAGCACTTGAAATAACAAACGTCAGTAACAATACCAGCGCCACTATCGCTAATAGATTGCTCGCAGGAAGATGAGAGAAAAACACGAATAAGCCTTTGGTGTAATCATCACTCACTGCCGTGATGACTTCTTGTAGATAAAGACTATCGAATATTGCACCAGCAAAGCCAGAGAACCACAAAACAGAAGCAAGTGTAGGGATCAGCACGGTACAACACAAAAATTGTCGAATACTTCGTCCGCGGCTAATGCGAGCAATAAATGGCCCAACAAACGGCGTCCACGCTATCCACCAAACCAGATAAATCACCGTCCAATTTTGACTCCAGCTTTTATTTTCTCCCAGAGCACCGAACGAGACTTGCGGCAGAATGTTGATATAGGTGACTAAAGAACTCAATAGGCGCTGAATAACCGCTAAGGTATCAACATAAACAAACACCACGGCAAATAAAATCAACATCAACAAAACGTTAAAACGGCTGAGTTGCTTAATACCTTTTTGTAAGCCTAACGCACTTGATGCAGTAAATAACACGCCAAGCAAGACCGTCAAGCCAATCCGCAATACGGTTAAATCCCCTTGATAACCACTAACACTACGTATCCCCTGCTCAACCAGCGCCATGGTATTGGCCAACACACCAGCAATCCCAAATAAAATCGCCAATACTGCAATTAGGTCAATGCTGGATAACCACCCCGCTTTATTGTGACCAACAAATGACGCACTGACTCGCATCGGTCTTTTTTGTACATAAGCCAGCCACGCCATCATTAACCCAGCGAGCGCATACAAACTCCAAGCATGAATTCCCCAGTGAAAATAAGTTAAGGCTAAAGCGAGATCTTTTTGATCGCCTTGATAATCGATACTTGGCAGATGATTAAAATGGAAAATCGGCTCCGCAACGCCCCAAAAAATCAATCCCGAACCCATCCCGGTGGTAAAGAGCATGATTAACCACGTCGTAAAAGAAAACTCTGGCTGACCATCACCGAGTGTTTTTTTACCGATTGGACTAAAACAAAGTACGACACACAAGACAACAGCCAAGCTGGAAAGGAGGATAATTTGATCGTCAAACTGCTCAATACTCCATTGGGTTAATTGAGCAAGTTTAGCCACGCTGATGCTAGGAAAAGCGACAAAAAAAACCGCAATCAAAGCGGCAAAAAAAATCAGGCGGTGGGAAGGTTGTGGTAAAAAAGTCATGAATATCAGGTATCAGTCAGTCAATAGGCATAACCTAATACGCAATTAATCCGCTAATAGGTCATCAGAAACCATTGTTAAGTACGATCCCAAAACCATGCTGAGAATATACAAAAACCGTGGCATATGTTGACCTAGCTTAACACAATTTATTTTCATTTTTGCAACCTTGATGCTCCTCTCCTGCCTTTTATCGAGAAAAGCAGCAGGCAATATGAGTTAATCTATATCGCCTGTTACTTTAAAGATAACGCTATTTATCTAGGGCTGTGTAATCGCCATCCAAGGATCACCCGCTGTTGGTACATCACCTTGCGACCACCATTTCACCTGATACACCACTCCTTGATAGGTCACACGATCACCAGCATAGTAAACCTTACTGGCTTGCCATAGCTCAGTTCCTTCAACCGGTGGTTCATCTGGCTGTTCAGGCTCGGTTGACTCTAATTGTTCCACCACCCGCACTTTAGGCCAACTGGCGTGAGACTGATAATAGTTGGTCACACACTTTTCATAATCGCCTTCAACCAGAGCTGAATAGGCGGTTTGAAAGCCAACTAAATTACACTCAAAAGAGTAACCACCGGGACGATCAGGATAATAACGCCAATTGCCGTCCCAATTGGTGTAAAGGACATCCGTTGCACCATTCAAGTTTAAACTGCCATAAGGCGTTTGTTGCCAACAAGTATTCAGCTCATCAGTTTCAATCGGGATCTGATAATGCTCAGCCAAACCTTCCCAATAACGAATCCGGTTAACCGGCTGACCTTTATCTTTGTTTTGCTCGCCACACTCAATTCCACCATTAATGACATTGATGGTGGTACCAAATCCATAACCAATTCCTGCATCGATTTCACGTTGAGAAGGCGTCCAAGTACGGTCGATAACGTGCAACATTGCTGGTTTAGGTGCTTGAGGGGTTAAAAAGAACCAAATCGCAGAAGCGAGGTTAAGCCAAGAGTCCGCGACTAATCCGGGATTATTCAA
This sequence comes from Vibrio sp. V33_P6A3T137, assembly GCF_009904835.1. Lineage (NCBI taxonomy): Bacteria > Pseudomonadati > Pseudomonadota > Gammaproteobacteria > Vibrionales > Vibrionaceae > Vibrio > Vibrio sp. V33_P6A3T137. The sequence continues at coordinate 39,349 of NZ_WXWK01000081.1, forward strand.
TAATACAGAAGCATCCCCATCAAACATCACTTCGGAAAAAGCACCGTAGTTAAAATGATAAGAAAGCTGTTTGGCACCACGACCAAAATAGCCTTGACCATCACCACACGGCCATTTCCGGTTTTGCCAGTCATATTGTCCACATCCTGTGGTATAACCAAGTTGCCCTTCCGACCAGCCCATTTCCCGAACATGGACAAGCGCTTGCTGCCACTCTTCCAGTCCGAGTGGATTATCAGAAATATTATCTTTCGCAATATGGCCCCCGGTCTCTTGAGCAAAATGTGCAAAAGCCGTGATCACCGACTTTTTACAAATAGCATCGGCATCACGTCCATCATCATAATCACCACAAAAGGCGGGGAACTTGCCGATGGCTCTTAAAAATCGGGTATAGGTGTATTCAGGTGCGGCCATATGAGTGAGGAAGTTCCACTCATGTTTAGGAAAAACCCGTTCCACCCGTTTCACATTGTCTGGATTACTCACCAACCCCGGCTCAATACTGTCGACTAAACTATTAGGTGCTGTTCGTAAAGCCTGTGACCAAATCGCATACATAGGATCCGCCGCTTTTTGCTGCTCAATGGCTTGTAACTCCACGCGAGATACCACGTATCCGGAGCTGTCGAGAGGATCGACTTGAATCGTCATTGCATAGCTTGGGAGTGCACAAATAAGACTCATCCAACAGGCCGTTTTATTGAGTATGAACATGAAAAAAATCCCTCTTATTGATAAACGCCACTTTAGGATAGAGGCTATTCATCTGCTTTTAAGCAAAAACAAACGATGATAAGAAGGTTTTGCGAGGCACTAGCGATCATCCTGCGCCTATGTTGCATGGTGACATTTTTCTTGGAAGCGCCACGACAAATGTGGCCCAATAAAAAACCTCAGGCAGAACCTGAGGTTTGATAAACAATAAATTTAGAAGCTAAAGCTGGGAAATCATTCCCACTCGAATATCAATAAGCAGAAAATAAATCTATATAACAGCTAGTTAGAAAGGTGACTATTAACGATATCGTCATCTGTACCATGCGCAGAATTTTTTTGATTTTTTTCGTCTCGTCGACGTATTTAAAAACATTCCAAACTTATACCATAGTAGCTTGTTCCGTAGCCCCTTTACGACTACCAACCATCAAAGCAAGACTTAGCAGCGTAATTAATGAAGCAGATAAATAAAGCGTACTAATATTCCAATGGTCTAAAATTCCTGCTCCTAATACGGCTCCCGTACCAACAGCACCATTGAAAATAGCAGCATAAATAGCTGAAGCTGGTAATGCATCGTCTTTAGCTAATCGGATGATCCATATTTGAAGACCAACGAATAGTATCGCAACACCAAGGCCCCATCCGGAGACGATCAGTAGTGTAATTATTTTGCTGTTAACAGTCGGAAGACTAATTAACATCAAACACAACGAAATAAGTAGAAGCCCAGTGCTAAGGACTCTCTTTAAGTAGTTGTCTATATACATTCCACACATGAAGTTACCAACTATACCAGCAACACCAAATGTCAACAGACAGATAGAGATCCAACTGTTTGGCAGGGCAATCACTGAAGAAAGTAGCACCTCAATATAAGTAAATGCAGCAAAGTGTGAAACGATACCACAAGCCGCAATGAGGTAGACGATTCTCAACTTCGAATTTCGAAACACAGAGAAGAGTTGCCCCCTTCCCAAACGCGGTGTACCTGATACATGCGGAAGGCTTAGAGCCAGAGTTAATGCCGTAACAACAGATAATATTGCTAAAAGTAAAAATGATGATCGCCAGCCAGCATCAGAGCTTATCCAATTAATCAGTGGGACACCTAAAACACTCGCGGTTGAAACGCCGCCGAAAATAATGGCAGTGGCTTTCCCCACGCTACTTTCTGAGACCAGCTGTGCGCCCAAAGTGCCAATCATTGCCCAGAAAGCACCATGAGCAAGAGCACCGACAAGCCTGGCAGCTAGCAATACGCTAAAACTATGACTGACAGCTGCCACACCATTAGACAGCCCCAATAATAGCATCAGTCCGACTAACAATGGTCGACGGGGTAAATGGCTAATCATCATGACTGAAATTAAAGCGGCAGCGGCACCAAGCCATGCATACAAAGTAACCACTAACCCTGTATAACCAGCACTCTGCTGCATATCCTGTGCAATCGAAGACAACATACCTATTGGTGCTAACTCAGTAGCAACAACCGTAAATGACGCAATACCAAGCATAAAAACAGCGACCCAGCTGCGCCAATTTGTGTGGTTTAACGGGCTCAAGCGTTCACTCCTTTCATACCTTCAGTTGTATAACGCTCCCCTGCGGGCTGAAATTCTCGCACTGCTGATTCAATGCGGGCCAAATCGGCTGCCGTTAATACGACATCAGGAGCTCCCAAATTATCAATCAAATGCTTCATTTTCTTTGTACCCGGAATAGGTACGATGTCAGGTCCCTGTGCTAATAACCATGCCAATGCAATTTGTGCCGAAGAGCATGACTTACTACTGGCCATGCTAGCAACCACCTCTGTTAGCGGCCGATTTGCTCTTAGGTTATCAGGCGTGAATCTCGGTAATGATTGTCTTGCATCTTCAGGAGTAAAGTCACTGTCAGGCGTAATATTCCCTGTCCAAAAACCACGCCCTAATGGAGAATAAGGAACAAAACCAATACCTAATTCTCTACAAGTTGGCAAAACATCTTGCTCCACATCACGGGTCCACAGTGAATACTCGGTCTGCACGGCACTAATTGGATGAACAGCATGCGCTTTTCTCAGTGTACTTGCGCTGACCTCAGATAAGCCAATATTTGCAATTTTCCCCTCCTTAACCAATTGAGACAACGTAAAAACGGTTGTTTCTATAGGCACATTAGGATCTAATCGATGGATATAGTATAAGTCGATGCATTCAACACCTAAGCGGCGTAGTGAACTCTCGCAAGCACGACGAATATAATCTGGACTATTATCAATTACTCGTTGGTACTCCCCAGGACGACGCACAATTCCACACTTAGTCGCAACTTTAATTTCAGCACGGCTTTCTTTCAAAAACTCCCCAATTAGCTGCTCGTTATGATAATGGCCATAAGTATCTGCGGTATCTAAAAAAGTGCAGCCAAGATCAATAGCTTTATGGAGTACCGACTTGGATTCGGCGTCATTTCTGGGCCCATAAAATTCACTCATGCCCATACAGCCTAACCCTATCTCGGAGACTTCAAGACTTTGACCTAATACACGTTTCTTCATAATTAATATCCCTTGGTTTACGTTGAGATATTCATTATGCTTTCCGAAAGTGGAGATTTATATGCACACAAACCGCAATCAGTTTTCCGAAAATGGAAACCAGAAAACCCCCCCGTCTTTGAATTGGGATGATGCCAGGATATTTCTCGCCATCGCTAGAGAAGGCACATTAAGTCGCGCAGCAAAACGATTAAATTTGGGGATTGCCACCACTTCTCGACGTTTAGAACGTCTGGAGTCTGCTCTACAGACTTGCTTATTTACGCGTGATCAACAGGGCTATACATTAACCGACGAAGGCAGAGATCTGATTTCACCGGCTGAAGCCCTAGAGCAAGCTGGCTTTGCTTTTGGAGATGCTACGTATCGTAATAATGATGAAGTGATGGGTCATGTACGCCTGGCAACAGCGCAAGGATTGGCCGATTATCTAATTATTCCAGCCATGCCAAAACTTATTGCGGCTCATCCAAATTTAACCATGGAGATAGTCACGGGCGTGTCCACAGTTAACCTACACCGACGCGATGCTGACATTGCCTTGCGTATGGTAAGACCAGAACGGGGTAATGTGAGTATCCGCCGACTAGGCACACTAGGGTTTGGGCTTTACGCCTCACAAGACTACGTAAACAATAGAAAGCGCTCAGACACCACTAGCTTATCTTTCGAACATGATGATTTCATAGGGTGGTCTGAAATGCAGCAAAATTTGCCAGCAGCACAATGGTTAACAAAAATGTTAAGAGGAAAACCTTGTCGCTTAATCACAACCAGTCTGTCAGCACAAATGAGCGCTGTAGAAGCAGGAATTGGAATGGCTATACTCCCTCATTTTATTTCTAAGAAAAAAAACTTGGTTTGTGTCCAAGGTGATGTGGGTTGTGATCAGCCTATTTGGTTGGCTATTCACTCAGATTTGGCACACTCACGTAGAGTTAGGGCTGTTGTCGATTTCCTAGATATGCTTATCTCTGAAAACCAACTATCATTATCCCTATAAAAAATGCCAGTCAGTAATACTGACTGGCATTTTTATTTTATAAGGACTTGGTTAGTTTTTACAACTAAGCCTATTCCCACTCAATAGTCGCGGGTGGCTTACCGGAGATGTCATACACCACGCGAGAAATGCCACTCACTTCATTGATAATGCGGTTGGAAACCTTACCCAAGAAGTCATAAGGCAAGTGAGCCCAATGGGCAGTCATGAAATCGATCGTTTCTACTGCGCGTAGTGATACAACCCAGTCGTATTTACGGCCATCACCCATTACACCAACAGAGCGCACTGGTAAGAAAACGGTAAACGCTTGCGACACTTTATTGTACAAATCCGCATTGTGCAGCTCTTCAATAAAGATAGCGTCAGCACGACGTAGCAAATCGCAATACTCTTTCTTCACTTCACCGAGGACTCGCACGCCAAGACCTGGACCTGGGAATGGGTGGCGGTATAGCATGTCGTAAGGTAGACCTAACTCAAGACCAATTTTGCGCACTTCGTCTTTAAACAGTTCACGCAGTGGTTCGACTAAGCCCATTTCCATATCATCTGGTAAACCACCGACGTTATGGTGTGATTTAATCACATGCGCTTTACCGGTCTTAGAGGCGGCTGACTCAATCACATCCGGATAAATCGTGCCTTGCGCTAACCATTTAGCGTTTTTCAATTTCTTGGCTTGCTCATCAAAAACATCAACAAACACATGTCCGATCGTCTTACGCTTTTCTTCTGGATCGGCTTTGCCTTCTAAGGCGGCGAGGAAACGCTCTTCAGCATCGACTTTGATGATGTTTAGGCCAAATTTATTGCCAAACATATCCATCACTTGCTGACCTTCGTTCAAGCGCAGTAAGCCATTATCGACAAACACACAAGTCAGACGTTCACCAATCGCGCGGTGTACCAGCATAGCGACAACCGATGAGTCAACGCCACCAGATAAGCCAAGGATCACTTCATCATCACCGACTTGCTCTTTAATCCGAGCAATCGCATCTTCAATGATCGATTCAGACGTCCATAAACGTTCACAACCACAAATATCGAGTACGAAATTCTCGAGCATTTTGAGGCCATGTTTGGTGTGGGTCACTTCTGGATGGAACTGAACTCCGTAGTATTTTTTCTCTTCATTGGCCATGGCTGCGTATGGGCAGGTCTCGGTTTCACCAATTTTTACGAAGTCGGCTGGAATCTCCACCACTTTATCACCGTGGCTCATCCACACATCTTGAATGGCTTCAAGATCGTTAAATAACGCCGATTGACCAGAAACCGTAACTTGCGCATAGCCAAACTCGCGCTCGGTAGAGGTCGCTACGCGGCCCCCCAACTGCTCAGCCATCGTTTGCATACCATAGCACACACCGAATACCGGCACGCCTGAATCAAATACATATTGAGGCGCGCGTGGCGAATTAAGCTCAGTTACGCTTTCAGGACCACCAGACAGAATAATGCCGTCTGGGTTAAATTCGCGAATGTCCGCTTCTTCGACATCCCAGCTCCACAACTCACAGTAAACACCAATTTCACGTACACGACGGGCAACTAATTGAGTGTATTGTGAGCCAAAGTCTAAAATAAGGATTCGTTGATCATGAATGTTCTTGGTCATAGTTAAGCAGTCTTATCAGCTAAATTAAGAAACGGAGGCGAGTCTACTCGCCTCTCAGAATGGCATCAAGGAAAAAAGCAAACGTTTACGTTTAGCTCATCCGATAGTTAGGCGCTTCTTTGGAAATTTGTACGTCATGGACATGAGACTCTTTCATGCCCGCGCCAGAGATACGAACAAATTGTGCTTGAGTACGCAAGGTTTCAATATCTGGTGAGCCAGTTAAGCCCATGCATGAACGTAACCCGCCCATCTGCTGATGAACAATCTCTTTTAATAGACCTTTGTAAGCGATACGACCTTCAATACCCTCAGGGACTAATTTGTCTGCCGCATTATCGGTTTGGAAATAACGATCAGAAGAGCCTTTTGACATCGCACCTAAAGAACCCATGCCACGATAAGCTTTGTAAGAACGGCCTTGATAGAGGATAACCTCTCCTGGGGCTTCTTCGGTGCCAGCAAACATTGAACCCACCATGACACAAGATGCGCCTGCAGCAATCGCTTTAGAAATATCGCCCGAGAAGCGAATACCACCATCAGCAATCACAGGAATGCCATATTGATTAGCCACTTCAGCAGCATCAGCAATCGCGGTGACTTGCGGAACCCCTACACCAGTAACGATACGCGTAGTACAGATAGAACCTGGGCCAATACCAACTTTAACGGCACTAACACCCGCTTCAATCAGTGCTCGGGCACCTTCGGCGGTCGCCACGTTGCCACCAATAATATCAAGATCAGGGTAAGCGGCGCGTGTTTCACGAATCCGTTGCAATACGCCTTCTGAATGGCCATGAGACGAGTCAATTAACAATACATCAACGCCAGCTTCAACTAACGCTTTAACGCGCTCTTCATTACCTGGCGCAGCGCCAACGGCAGCGCCGACTCGTAGACGTCCTTGAGAATCTTTGCATGCATGAGGTTTACTTTCTGCTTTGTGGAAATCTTTCGCGGTGATCATGCCTTTTAATTGAAACTCATCATTAACCACCAGAATTTTCTCAACGCGCGCTTTATGCATCCGCTCTTGAACTTCTTGGCCTGAAGCACCCTCTTTCACCGTCGCCAGACGATCTTTCGGTGTCATTACATCAGAAACCAACTTGGTTAAGTCAGTAACAAAACGCACATCGCGCCCAGTAATGATCCCAACCAGTTCATTATTTTCAGACACCACTGGGAAGCCGGCAAAACCGTGTTTCTCGGTCAATGCCATGACATCAGCAATCGTTGCTTGAGGACGAACGGTGACAGGATGAGTAACCACGCCGGCTTCAAAGATTTTTACTTGGTGAACTTGTTCCGCTTGCTGTTCTATCGACATATTTTTATGAATAAAACCAAGGCCACCTTCTTGTGCAAGTGCGATTGCTAGGCGAGCTTCTGTTACTGTATCCATAGACGCAGAAATCATAGGGATGTTTAGCGTAATGTTTTTGGTAAGTCGAGTGCGAAGATCGGCTGTATTGGGGAGGACAGTAGAGTGTGCAGGGACGAGGAGAACATCGTCGAAGGTCAGAGCTTCTTTAGCAATTCTTAGCATTTGCAATATCTCACAACGTGAAGGTTAAGAGTAATAAATCGCTTTATCGTTTCGCATAATAAAGAGATTTAGATTTGATATTGCGGACGGATTATACGCCCAGAGCAATCGCTTGACCACTCATTTTTTCATTTTTAATTTGCAATCCCCCCCTTGATATGTATTATATTGCCGCTAATTTCCATACTTATGTCTGGCCAAATTAGCGGTGCCCTCCTTGACTAATCCAAATATCTACACGGTTTCTCGTCTTAATGCTGAAGTCAGATTGTTACTTGAAAATGAAATGGGCATCGTCTGGCTGATCGGTGAGATTTCTAACTTCTCTGCGCCGGTATCCGGTCATTGGTACTTGACCCTGAAAGACAGTCGCGCTCAAGTCAAATGTGCGATGTTCAAAGGTAATAACCGTTCCGTTTCTTTTAAGCCCCAAAATGGCCAACAAGTGTTAGTCAAAGCTAGGCTCTCTTTGTATGAGCCTCGTGGTGATTATCAAATTATCATTGAAAGTATGCAGCCTGAAGGCGACGGACGGCTACAACAAGAGTTTGAACAACTCAAAATGCAACTGGCCTCAGAAGGGTTATTTGCGCAATCACTCAAAAAACCACTTCCCGAACACCCGCGCTGTGTGGGCGTGATCACCTCAAAAACCGGAGCTGCTCTGCACGATATTTTGCAGGTGCTGAAACGCCGCGATCCAAGCCTGCCGATCATTATTTACCCGACCATCGTCCAAGGTAATGAAGCGGCGATAAGTATCGCTCAAGCGATTGGCTGTGCGAATTCTCGCGCAGAATGTGATGTGTTGATCGTCGGCCGAGGCGGCGGTTCACTGGAAGATCTCTGGTGTTTTAACCATGAAATTGTGGCGAGAACGATAGCGGCAAGTCAAATCCCGATCATCAGTGCAGTCGGCCATGAAGTGGATGTCACTATTGCTGATTTTGTTGCCGATATGCGCGCACCAACGCCGTCTGCTGCAGCTGAACTGGTAAGTCGAGACAATAGCAATAAAAAACAGTCATTTAATCAAAAACAACACCAACTCACCAATAGCATTCGCTATTACTTTGCCCAGCAAAAAAATCAGTTACAACAGTTGCAACACCGATTGGATAAACAACACCCAGCTCACCGTTTGCAGCGACAGCGTCAACAATTGGATGAACTCACCTTACAATTGACACAAGCGATGCAACGGCGTTTGATGTTATTAGCCAAAGGCGTCAGCCAACAGCAGTATCGCTTACAGCTTCGCTCTCCAGAAAAACAGCTCAGTGCACAAAAGCATCAGTTGATGATGAGCCAACATCAGTTGCGTAAAGCAATGGAGCGTCAATTACTCGACGCACAGCATCGTTATGCCCGCTTAGTCGATAAACTCAATACCGTCAGTCCACTCGCCACCCTCTCTCGTGGCTACTCAATTACCCAAAATGAACGCGGTGAAGTGATCCACAGTAAAGACCAAGTCCAAACTGGTGAAGTGATTGTTACCCGCTTAGCACAGGGTGACATTCGTTCTACTGTTAATTAATCACCATCAACAACCAGCGAGCTTGTTACTTTAGCTTTGCGAATTCAATCTGAACACGTGATTTAGACTTAAGTTCGTTGCACGAATGACAAAAATAATTCGCCGCACCACAAGCCTGAAGCTTTTCTAACTCTGCGCTACAATCTGGGCAGTGAGCTATTTTTGTATAATTTACATCACACGACGCACAGTAATAACGACCATTCCAGACCAATTCATGCGAGCATTGTGGACAACATGTTTCCATTGCAGGTTTCCTTACTGATAACGATTACTTTACCAAGACGCTACATCACCGGCAGAGCCGAAACCGTCGATTAATCCAACGCGATACTCGACTGGTTGACAAAAAAGGTCAACAAAGGCGGCACACACCACTGCGGCTTCAAGTAGAAAAAGGGATAGCCTAGAACAGTATAAGGCAAAAAGACACCGAGCCCCTCTTCTTCAAATCGCAAGGCCCTAGCGATCATACCGCCAAGTACTCGATAGAACAAATGGGCCATTGGTGATTTCAGCCGATCTGTCTATTTACATAAAATCACGTGAATCGTTCCACTTGCTGTGCTTTGGGATCTATCATGGATCTTTTGCTTTATCTACCTTGATCAGCGATCTACCGTAAAAAGAACATTTATATCACCACACACCGAAAGCATAAGTTACATATTCTGCATTTGGATTTTAAACAGATTAAAAATCTAAATTAAAATTCAAAAACCTAAATTTGCAAAATTTAATAAAATGATCATTATCACTAATTCGTCCTTATAAGATCCTCTTTTAAGCATAGTATAACGCCATACTCAAAGAGGAAGCGTTAACTCATCCATCAAAAAACGACAAAATACAATGACGAAAAGGGATAAAAAAAGCCCAAGCTAACAGCTTGGGCTTTTTATAATATGTCGACCTAGGTCTATTTTCGACGATCTTTCACCATGGTCATTAAACGCTTACGTTTACGTTCTTGAGATAACGTCAACTTGCTCACTTTGTTCTCAAATGGGTTTTCACTACTTTGGAACTGAATACGAATTGGCGTACCCATGATTTCTAATGATTTACGGTAATAGTTCATTAGATAGCGTTTATAGGAATGGGGCAGTTCATTAACCTGGTTACCATGAATAACAATGATCGGTGGGTTATAACCACCTGCGTGAGCGTACTTCAGTTTAACGCGTCGACCACGAATCAGTGGTGGCTGGTGATCATCGGTTGCCATTTTCATGATACGAGTTAATACCGAGGTTCCCACTCGTGTCGTGGCAGAACGATACGCTTCTTGTACCGACTCAAAAAGGTGACCAACTCCGGTACCATGCAGCGCCGAGATAAAGTGAATACGAGCAAAATCAACAAATCCTAAGCGGCGATCCAACTCTTTTTTTACACGCTCTTTGATATCATTGCTCAAGCCATCCCATTTGTTGATCGCAATGACCACCGAACGTCCAGCATTTAAAGTAAAACCGAGTAGGCTTAAATCTTGATCAGAGATATTTTCACGAGCATCGATCACTAATAGCACAACGTTAGCATCTTCTATCGCTTTAAGCGTTTTAACAACAGAAAATTTTTCTACCGTTTCATTGATACTTTTACGACGACGCACACCCGCGGTATCGATCAAGACATACTCACGATCGTCACGCTGCATTGGAATATAAATCGAGTCACGTGTGGTGCCGGGCATATCATAAACCACAACCCGTTCTTCACCTAAAATACGGTTAGTGAGCGTTGATTTACCTACATTAGGTCGACCGATAATAGCCAGTTTAATCGGTTGATCTTGTAACCTTTTGAATTCTGCTTCCGCTTCTTCTTCAGTGTATTCCAACTGCTCGGGCTCATCAGTATCAACAAACTCCGTCAGATCTTCTAGATTCTGTAGATCTTCGTTCATCTGCTCTGCGAGCGGATTCAACGCGCGATCGATAAGAACAGCAACGCCTCGACCATGAGCTGCGGCAATTTGGTACATCTGCGATCCCATCCCGAGCTGCCAAAATTCAGCGCAGGCCGCATCAGCATCAATACCATCGACTTTATTCACAACCAAAATCGCGTTTTTCTCAATACGACGCAAATGCTGAGCAATGGCTTCATCGGCAGAAGTTAACCCAGCACGACCATCAACCATGAACAAGACGACGTCCGCTTCGTCGATCGCCGCCAATGATTGCTGAGCCATTTTAGTTTCAACGCCTTCTTCTGTGCCATCAATACCACCGGTATCAATCACGATGAATTCGTTTTCACCTAATTTTGCTTGGCCATATTTTCTGTCGCGGGTTAAACCGGGGAAGTCCGCTACCAGTGCATCTCGTGTACGGGTGAGTCGGTTAAATAGCGTCGATTTACCTACATTTGGACGCCCAACAAGAGCAACAACAGGTATCATAACAACCTCAATAATAATTCTTTCTTATGTAATTATACTCAAATGATTTTGCTACTCGGTACAAAAGTTTAGTATGACAAACACATTTGGGTATACAAACTCAAGGTTTATTGCAGCAAAACGGCTCCTGGCTGTATACAGCCAGGAGCCGAATGTGAATTATATCACGATTTATTGAGTGATAGTCAGTTTCTTTATTTTACCATCTCGCGAGACAATCAAGTAGCCATCGTCAAGTGCAAGGGGACCGACTGCAAAACCGCTTTTACTGACGAATTGCTGAGCCACAAATTCGCCGCTATTGCGATCCAACCAGTGAAGGTATCCCTCACTATCACCAACAACTAGGTAACCATCAATCAATTTAGGCGCCGTTAACAGTCGGTGCTGTAGCTGATTATTCTGCCACAGTTCCGTCCCGCTACGTGCATCAACGGCAACGACATGATCTTTATCAGTAACTAAAAACAGACGGCGGCCATCGCTGACCATATCCGTCGTTGACGAATAATTGCGTTTCCATACCGCACTACCTGAACGCAAATCAATTGAAATTAACTGCCCATTAAAACCGATGGCGTACAAGTTAGCTCCAATGATCAATGGCGCAGCATCAACATCAACTAAGCGATCAATTTCGGTTGCGCCTTGCGGTTGACCTATCGGCTGTTGCCAAATTAATTGACCACGTTCAATAATCGCGGCGGCAAGACGACCGTTAGAGGTTCCCCAAAAAACACCACCAGAAGCGGTAACAGGCCGACTATCACCACGTAGGGTTAAGCTGGGTACTTCGGTACTGATGGTCCATTTTTGAGCGCCATTAGTACTGTCTAACGCAAGCAATATGCCTCGACTGGTATTCACAATCACTAAGTTACTGTCTGTGGCAACCGAAGCCAGTACTTCACCGGCTACATCGACACGCCAATTCAGCTCGCCCGTTTCGGCATCTAAAGCCAGGACTTGACCGTTTTCACTGCCGATAAACAGCTGATTGTAAGCGGCAACAATGCCCCCAGATAAACGCGCTGGCATATCTTGTCTTACATTAACACGCCATAATGTTTTCCCGTCATTGGGATCAAGGGCTTTGACTTCGCCATCACGACTAGCAACAAACACTTTACCATAAGCGTATTCAGGAGTCAGATTAGAGAAAAAATGACCGACTCCCCGACCAACCGAGTTACTCCAAATGGGTTGCGGTGTAAACTCACTACTCACACTAGGTAGCGGAGCCATAATGATATTTTCTTCTTCCCCAGCACATCCGCCTAACAAACCGATTACGGCCGCAGACAAAAGCACTTTGTTGAATATTTTTTTCATCAACAGATGCCCTTATCTGGCTAGATCATCGAGTTTCAGCTGTAATGTTTGGCTAGCATTACTCGATTGTTGAGCTTGTGAATAGGCTGCATAAGCCGCGTCTTTATCTCCTTTACGGAGTGCAATATCACCACGTAATTCAGCAACACGTGCAGCCCAACTTGCCTCAGTAATCGTTGTTAATTCAGCCAACGCGGCATCAAATTGCTGCTGCTCAGCCTGCAAACGTGAAATACGAAATGCAATGACTGGGGTTAATGCGGCGTCTTTCGTCGACTTCTTAGCCCATTCAAGTTGCGCTAACGCCTCATCTAACTGCCCGGCATCGGCTTGTGCTTTAGCAAGCTGCATCGCCGCTAAAACAGCGTATTCTGATTTCTGATGATTATCGATAAAATGCTGCAAATCTGACTCAGCTTGCGCCCCTTTAGCTGAAAAGTTAGCGATAGCTTTGCTATACGTTTCAGACGTTGTTTCTTGACCCGTCGTAGTTGAATGCTGGTAATAACGCCATCCAAACAAACCGCCAAGACCAAGTACCGCACCAAGGAGAACGGCTTTACCATTCTCTTTCCACCAATCTTTTATCGCTTCAACTTGTTGTTCTTCGGTATCGTAGAGTTCCACTTCCTGTCCTCTTAAATAAGAAATCTCAAAAACATGCGTTTAAACGAGATGAGCCAATTGGCTAGCAATATCAGTTTGAGATAACGTGGTTTGCTGACCACCAAGTAAATCTTTTAGTACTACCGTCTTTTCAGCGATCTCGTTTTCACCAAGTACCAGAGCGACCGCAGCACCAACTTTATCTGCACGTTTAAATTGTTTTTTGAAGTTACCACCACCACAGTGGTTCATCACACGTAAACCCGGAACTTGCTCACGCAGTTGCTCAGCGAGTTTCATTCCAGCCATGGTGGTACCTTCACCCGCCGTGACAATATAAACGTCTACGCTACGCCGCACCTCTGTATTACCTAAGGTTTCCATCATCAATACCAGACGCTCAAGTCCCATCGCAAAACCAACTGCCGGAGTCGCTTTCCCTCCGAGCTGTTCAACTAAACCATCATAGCGGCCACCGCCACACACAGTGCCCTGAGAGCCTAAGCTTTCTGTTATCCATTCAAAAACCGTTCGATTGTAATAATCTAATCCACGCACTAAACGTTGATTAACGGTGTATTCGATACCTGCCGCGTCAAGAAGTTCACACAAACCGCTAAAATGTTGTTTCGATTCGGCATCTAAGTAATCAGCCAATTCGGGCGCATCGCCAAGTATCGCTTGAACGTCTGGATTTTTACTGTCAAGTACACGCAATGGATTGGTATACATGCGGCGTTTACAATCTTCATCCAATACGTCTTGATGTTGTTCTAAATACTCAATCAACGCGCTGCGATAATCCGCGCGAGCCGCTAATGAACCAATCGAATTCAGCTCTAGTCGCACATGCTCAGAAATACCAAGTTCACGCCATAGACGTGCTGTCATCATGATAAGCTCGGCATCAACATCTGGGCCATCGATACCAAATACTTCAACGCCACATTGGTGGAACTGACGATAGCGACCTTTCTGAGGACGCTCATGACGGAACATTGGTCCGATATACCATAAACGCTGCTCTTGGTTATACAGCAGGCCATGTTCAATTCCTGCACGAACGCAACCGGCTGTTCCTTCAGGACGAAGGCTTAAGCTATCGCCATTACGGTCAGCAAAGGTGTACATCTCTTTTTCAACCACATCGGTCACTTCACCAATAGCGCGGCTAAAAAGTGGCGTCATTTCCACGATGGGCATACGCACTTCGCTATAGCCATAGGCACTAACGACATTTTTAACTGCGTTCTCCACTTTTTGCCAAAGTGGAGATTGAGTCGGGAGGCAGTCGTTCATGCCTCGAATTGCTTGAATAGTCTTTGCCAAAATATTTACCGTAATATCATGAGGTTAATCTTGCTCGATTTGCTGAATAGCAATACGATTTTTCGTGTCTAACTGAGCTGCTTTTGAACGGATTCTAGCTTCGAGCTGAGCAACGAGATCGTCATTATCAAAGCGCTCTTTCTGACGAACACCATCTTCATAGAAGGCACTTTTTTTATTACTACCAGCCAATCCTAAGTGGGAGACTTCTGCCTCACCAGGGCCGTTGACGACACAACCAATGATCGAGACATCCATTGGGGTTAACACATCTTCCAAACGCTGCTCAAGTGCGTTAACCGTACTGATCACATCAAATTCCTGACGAGAACAACTTGGACAAGCGATAAAGTTGATCCCACGAGAGCGAATGCGCAGTGATTTCAGAATATCAAAACCGACTTTAATCTCTTCAACAGGATCGGCAGCTAAAGAAATCCGTAGCGTATCACCGATACCTTCAGCCAACAGCATCCCTAAACCAACTGCCGATTTAACTGAACCCGCTCGGGCACCACCCGCTTCGGTGATCCCTAAATGAAGAGGTTGATCGATTTGTTTAGCCAATAACCGATAGGAATCTACTGCTAGAAAAACATCCGAAGCTTTAACACTGACTTTGAACTGATCGAAGTTTAGCCTGTCGAGAATATCGACATGGCGCATCGCAGATTCAACCAGAGCTTCAGGTGTCGGTTCACCATATTTAAGCTGAAGGTCTTTTTCTAATGAACCACCATTAACGCCGATTCGAATCGGAATGCCTTTATCACGGGCGCAATCGACTACCGAGCGGATCCGAGCTTCATTACCGATATTACCAGGGTTAATCCGTAAACAATCAACACCATACTCGGCCACTTTTAAAGCGATTCGATAGTCAAAATGAATATCTGCCACTAAAGGAATCGAGACCTGTTGCTTAATTAACTTAAATGCTTCGGCAGCATCCATAGTAGGAACCGAGACACGGACAATATCGGCCCCGACTTTCTCCAACGCTTTTATTTGAGCGACGGTCGCAGCCACATCTGTGGTTCTGGTGTTAGTCATGGATTGTACGGCGATAGGCGCGCCATCGCCAATAGGTACGTTACCCACATAAATACGTGTAGAGGGGCGACGCTTAATAGGAGACTTGTGTTGCATAATTTCGTCTAAGGTAAGGTGAATCTAGCTACTCTGCCTGAAGTATACCCAGAAAGGTCGACAGGTTCACTCGCAAATGTGACAGAAACACCTTCTGGTGCTCCAAGAATGACACTAATCGGGGTTTCACCACGCACATTGATCGATTGGCCGGCTTTTTTAACGCCGGTAGACAGCGTTTTGCCAGTGGCATCTTTAACTTGAATCCAACAATCAGCGCTAAAAGTCATGCTGAGCAAATTACTCTCGTCAGCGTTGACCGGCGTATTTTCGGTGATAGCTGGTGTAATGGATGGCTCCGCTTCTAGCATAGGCTCAACACGACTATCGTTGACGGCGGCCTCTTCCTCTTCTGCTTGCTCAACCGCTGATACCTCATTACCGACAGTCAGGTCACTCACCGTCGGTAGCTGATCCAAAATAGGGTCGGCCGACGAAGACTGCGGATTGGTTTGCTCAGTAATCAATGAACTGCGCTCACTCGATGAAGTGAGATTATTGTGTTGGTTATTCTGCCACCACCACAGTGATGACATACCAATAATCACCAATACAATAACCCAAGTGATCAACATGATACGACTATCGTGCTGATCACGTTTCGTTTTTTTAGAAAAGCTTTGCATCTTCTGCTCTTGAGGCTCAATCACATAGTGCACCTCATAAGCTTCGACGACTTCAGCAGCCGAGAGTCCGACGGCTTTAGCATAAGAACGCAGATAACCACGAGTAAAGGTTGCCACCAAATCAGAATCAAATTGGTTATCTTCAATGTTACGAATAATCGCCACCCGCAAACGTAAGCGATCGGCCACTTGCTTTTGACTCAATCCTAAAGCTTCACGTTTCTGCTTAAGCAGCGTACCAGGTTGTTGAACGTTCGGCGTTTCGTCAACGATAGTCTCTTCTTGCTGTGTATTCATCCGCGCTATCAATCTCTTTTATTCGTGTTCGAACCGAAGCCTACGCTGTTATTTTTGTCTCTATTCGTTAGTCGCGTTTAAGCTATCAGTGTTCCAACAGGGAAAATGGTTTCATCCAATTCACTTAAGTTTCGATAATACTAACTTCCAGACCAATTTTGCTTATACAGCGAGGAAATTGCATTATCACTCATCAAGTAAGTTGGATATCACGTTTGTTCGATTCGACCACTACATCGAATGGGCTCTTATTAAATCATTCTAATGGATCTTAGGCGGTAAACAACATTGATTTGAAAAAGAAATTACAGCTAGGTCAAGATTTTTCGTTAAATTGACATAAAAAAGCCATAATTGGCCACTACCAGCAAAGAAATTCACTATGCATCAAAACACCTTAAGCGGTCTGTTTCAGTCAATAGCCTGATAGCGTTGGCTTGATCGATAACCGCCTAAACACCAGATATCACCGCATCTATAAACTCACAAATAAGCTTATCCTGCCTGCGTTTTTTACTAACAATAACGCCAGCGAAAAGGCTGGCGTTATTAGAAAGGTTTATATCGTTTTAACCGGAATAATATCATCAGGCTGCTGCTTTAATTTCGTCCGTTTGGTTCTGTCTATTACATCACCAACTAACTGACCGCAGGCAGCGTCAATATCATCACCACGTGTTTTACGTATTGTCACAGTATGCTCATATTGCATTAAGGTTTTCTGAAAACGATCAATGCGTGAATTACTGGGTTTTTTATACGGTGAACCTGGATAAGGATTAAACGGGATCAGGTTAATTTTACAAGGCGTCCCTTTCATCAACTGAGCCAGCTCATGCGCATGTTCAGTGCCATCATTCACATGATCCAACAAAACATATTCGACGGTTACTTTACCGCGATTGGCGTTAGAAGAGGCAATATAACGGCGCACTGAAGCAAGAAAATCTTGAATATCCCAGCGATCATTAATCGGCATAATTTCGCTGCGTAGTTTATCGTTAGGTGCATGAAGTGAAATCGCTAAGGCAACGTCAATTTGCCCGGTCATTTGATCTAAACCAGAAACGACACCTGAAGTAGAGACCGTCACACGACGTTTCGACAAACCAAAACCGAGATCATCAAGCATAAGTTCTAACGCAGGAATGAGGTTTTTCATATTGAGCAACGGCTCACCCATGCCCATCATCACCACGTTGGTGATCGGACGGCGGCCTGTTTCTTTTTCCAAACCAATTTCACGTGCTGCACGCCAAACCTGACCAATAATTTCCGAAACGCGTAAATTACGGTTAAACCCTTGCTGAGCGGTTGAACAAAACTTACATTCCAGCGCACAACCAACTTGTGAAGAGACACACAATGTGGCGCGATCTTCCTCGGGAATATAGACGGTTTCGACATCTTGATCTCCGACTCGCATTGCCCATTTAATCGTGCCATCACTGGAGTATTGAGCATCGGAAACGTAAGGCGCTCGAATCTCACAGTGAGTCTGTAATTTCTCACGTAGGTTTTTGTTAATGTTGGTCATTTTTTCGAAGTCATCACAACCGAAGTGATAAATCCACTTCATGATTTGATCAGCTCGAAACGCTTTTTCACCCAATTCTTCTGCGAAATAAGTACGTAAGCCTTTGCGATCAAAATCGAGCAGATTGACTTTTTCAGTGGTCATGTGGCCTCTCCAAGATGGAACTAGAATTAAGGGCGCGAATTGTACAGCCTTTATTCAATGACAACAAGCACAGTAAAACCCTGAATTTTTTGCGACATTGTTGGGATAGGAAAGCGGTTCTAGTCGATGATTAATCCCTGATGAGACAGGACTCATCAGGGGTCACCAATAAACACGGGGATTAACTATTTACCTTCAGCTTAACGCTTACTTTATACCGTGGTAAAAGCCATCCAGCTCTGAGTCTTGATGGTGCCATTTAGGTTCTACGGCAACTCACTCACTGCGTGGGCAAATTTCAGCGTCGGGAAAAAAGAATTCAATTTCACGAGCTGCCGAAATAGGACTATCGCTGCCGTGTACAGAGTTATAACGCATACTCAGCGCGTAATCAGCGCGTATCGTGCCACATGCCGCTTCTTCCGGATTAGTTTTACCCATTAATTCACGGTAACGAGCAATCGCATTTTCTCCCTCTAACACTTGGACCATGATCGGACCTGATGTCATAAAGGCTTTTAGATCATTAAAGAACGCTTTTCCTTCGTGCTCAGCATAAAAACCGCTCGCTTGATCTTCGGTTAAATGAACCATTTTTGCCGCGATAATTCTCAATCCCGCTTTTTCTATACGATGGTAAATCTCGCCGATTAAGTTACGCTTTACCGCGTCAGGTTTGATAATTGAAAATGTTCTTTCAAGAGCCATAAGATGTCCTTTTTGGATTTTGATAGTAAATAGTAAGGCTAATTGATACGTACTCCAATCGCTTGCTGCTACCTTTAGCGACAGATGAGTCACTCCCTAACCACATAGATAACCATGTCATAGGAGCTACTCAACGCCGTCAATACCGCTGTAATAGCAAAAAAGAGTACAAAACGGGGCAATCAACGCTGCCCCTTGGTTACTTATTATTTGGCCTGATCTAATAAAATACGCGCAACGGTCTTAACGCCCATCGCTGTTGCCCCAGCGGCCCATTTATCACTGGCGGATTTACGATACGTTCCCGCGCAATCGACATGTAGCCAGCCTTGCTGGTAATCGTCAACAAAGTAGGATAAGAAAGCCGCTGCCGTACTTGCACCCGGTGAATAATCACCAGAACAAATATTGGAGAGATCAGCAAAGTTCGAGGGCAACATATCACGGTGAAAATCAGCTAATGGCAGAGCCCATAATCCTTCATGCTCTTCTTGAGCTGCATTGAGCGCTTGTTGACTCAAAGCTTGGTCGAAGCTCAGTAATGCGTGGTAATCATTACCTAACGCATTTTTTGCAGCTCCCGTTAACGTTGCACAATCGATGATCAATTGTGGTTTTTGCTCTGAAGCGTAAATCAAACCATCAGCTAAGACTAACCGCCCTTCTGCGTCAGTATTCATAATTTCAACGGTTTTGCCGTTTTTATAGGTGATCACATCACCCAATTTTAATGCACGGCCAGATACCATGTTCTCAGCACAGCACAAAATGAGCTTAACGCGTTTATTCAAACCGCGCATGATAGCCAGACCCAGGGCTCCGGTGATGGTTCCTGCTCCGCCCATATCCGCTTTCATCGAAGACATAAAATTAGACGGTTTTAAACTATAGCCACCAGAGTCAAAGGTAATGCCTTTGCCAACTAAGCAGGCAAATACAGGAGCATTATCATCGCCCGTTGGGTTGTAGTCTAATTGCAACATGGCAGAAGTGCGCTCAGAACCTCGACCTACCGCATAAATGCCTTCCCAATTTTCCGTCAATAGGTCTTTATCTTTTACAATTCGATAAGAGACGTGATCCGGAGCTAGTGACTTAATAAACTCGGCAGCCATGGTCGCTAATTGACGAGGAGCCACTTCTTCAGCACTTTTATTGATAATATCGCGTGTCCAATCCGCCGCTTTAATCCGTGCTTCAAGTTCAGTTTGATCGGCGCTGGCTAACGACTCCCACTGTAAGGTATTTTTCTTTTTAGGATCACGATAACCTTGGTGAAATGCCCAAATCGTTTCTAAGGTCCATGCTGAACCGGATAAATGTAACGAACGCAATCCTTGGCCATCTAATTTACGCGCAGCACGCTGAATGGCATTGAGATCATTCTCTTTCGATAAATGAATGGTCGCGCCCTGCTCTGAGAATGAGACGAGTGCTTTTTCTCCCCACTGAGGCTGGGCTGACTCTAGACTAATAAATACAGGCATCTGTGTAGACATGGTTTCTCCTTGTCCTATATGGTGTGGCCCTAATAGATATATTCCTTTGTTCCGTTACACTACCGCGCGATTACCGCTCTTGTAACGAGTTGAGAATAACTACTCTCGGATATATCTGAATCACAACGAATAATCAACCTAACGATGTTAACATTTTGTCGCGTAAAAATACCCACTGGATAAAAAAACGGACCATGAGGTCCGCTTATTTTGCTTAAAATTGTTAACTCAACACTGATTTGATGGCTCGCTGCCGACTATATTATTGAGCTTTCTTTGTGCATTTGCCACAAAGGCGACATATTACGCAATTGAGTCACTGCGCTACGAATATGTTCAATCGCATAATCTATTTCATCTTCGGTCGTAAAACGGCCAAATGAAAAACGAAGCGAGCTGTGTGCTAATTCATCATCCAAACCCAGTGCACGCAATACATAAGAAGGCTCTAAGCTAGCCGAGGTACAAGCACTGCCTGAAGAAACCGCAAGATCTTTCAGGGCCATTAACAACGATTCGCCTTCGACAAAAGCAAAACCGAGATTAAGGTTATGAGGAACACGCTGCTCTAAATCACCGTTAATGCTCACAGCTTCGATATCTTGTATGCCATTAAGTAAACGGTCACGCAAGGTTTTAGCATGTTGATAATCATGCTCCATCTCTTGTTTAGCGATGTTAAACGCTTCTCCCATCCCAACAATTTGATGGGTCGCCAGTGTTCCTGAGCGGAAACCGCGCTCATGCCCCCCCCCATGCATCTGTGCTTCAAGATAAATACGCGGCTTGCGACGCACAAAGAGAGCCCCAATACCTTTAGGACCATAAATTTTATGCGCTGAGAGTGAGATAAGATCGACTTTCATTGCTTGTACATCGATCTCAACTTTGCCCGCGGATTGAGCCGCATCAACGTGAAAGATGATATTTCGATCACGACACAGCTCACCAATCGCTGTGATATCCTGAATCACACCAATTTCATTGTTGACATGCATCACCGAGACTAGCACGGTATCATCACGCATGGCGGCTTGTAATTGATTTATATCGATCAATCCACGACGGTCAGGCTGAAGATACGTCACCTCAAAACCTTCCTGTTCTAGCTGGCGAGTAGTATCTAATACTGCTTTATGCTCAGTTTGACAGGTGATGATGTGCTTACCTTGTTTAGCATAAAAGTGCGCCGCACCTTTAATCGCCAAGTTATTCGACTCTGTTGCCCCTGAAGTAAAAACAATTTCACGCGGATCGGCATTAATAAGTTCAGCAACTTGTTCACGCGCCGTATCCACCGCTTCTTCTGCCTGCCAGCCATAACGATGCGATCGAGAAGCAGGATTACCAAACGTCCCATCCATCGTCATATGCTGAATCATCTTTTCGGCCACGCGCGGATCAACCGGACAGGTGGCCGAATAGTCTAAATAAATAGGCAGTTTCATTTTTTATTTTACTCCAGTGTAAACATTGCCGCTATGAGCGAACGTTAAGACCAAAGGAGGCTGCACCAATAGTGACAGATTGAGAATGCTTATTGCCATTCCCTTGGTTCGCCGCAAGGTTCATACCTTGACGGTCAGAAATTTGTAAGACTTCGTTATCAACCATCAACTCACCGAGTGTGATGTTATTTAAGAAGTCGCTAATACGTGAGCTGAGGTCACACCATAACGTGTGAGTAAGACAACGAGTGCCACCTTGGCAATCACCTTTACCATGGCATTTCGTCGCATCGACAGATTCATCCACCGCCGCGATAACCGTACCAATAGAAATGGTACTCGCTTCTGCGCCTAAACGATAACCACCGCCAGGACCACGAACACTAGCAACCAAGCCAGCTTTACGTAATTTAGAAAATAGCTGCTCTAGATAAGACAGGGAAATACCTTGTCGCTCTGAAATGTCCGCTAGAGGTACTGGGTTTTGCTGCGAATTTAGCGCCACATCTAACATGGCGGTTACCGCGTATCTTCCTTTAGATGTTAATCTCATATTACACCATATCCACATCGATTATGTGGTTGAGATTCTTCCATACCCGACTAATTCAGTCAAGTATTTAATTGACTGAATTACTCAGGTATTTAACCTTAAATTAATCAGGTGATTAGCGACAATTAAGGCAGGCGCATTTTTTTCTCTACTGCAGTCAATACGCCACGTAAGATATTAATTTCTTGCGCTTCAGGGCGAGCTCGGCTGAATAATCGACGGAGCTTGTTCATTACCTGCCCTGGCTGTGAAGGGGAAATAAACTCACTTTCCAACAACACTCGCTCTAGATGCTGATAAAATCGGTCCAGTTCTTGATGACGAGGATAGTCCACCACTGTCGGTGATGAAAACTCACTCTGTTGATGTGTTAAATGAGCAACGCGAATCTCGTAACATAACGTTTGCACGGCCATCGCTAAGTTTAATGAGCTGTATTCGGGGTTAGCAGGAATGCATACATGATAATGACAAAGCTGTAACTCTTCATTGGTTAAGCCTGTTCTTTCACGACCAAATACTACCGCAACAGGATGGGTTTGACCTTCAATCGCAAATTGTTCGCCACACTGACGAGGATCAAGCATCGGCCACTCTAATGTACGTGAACGGGCGCTGCTACCAACGACTAACCCACACTCAGCAACCGCTTCACTCAGCGTGCTGACGATCTGCGCATTTAACGCAATATCACTGGCACCCGCAGCTAACGCGATTGCTTGAGCATCTACTGCGCATTCAGGTGCGACTAATACCATCTGACTTAGGCCCATCACTTTCATCGCTCTAGCCGCTGAACCAATGTTTCCTGAATGTGATGTGCCCACTAAAACGATTTTAACATTGTCTAACATGACGTTAATTTACCATCAATCTATCGCTAATCTCGCCGTCGATGATGACACTCACTCGTTGATTCGCGTTGACGAGCGAGTCCATCTTAACTTTAACGGTATTAAATTGGCTTGAAGGGTTGGCTAAGTAACTCGAGAATAATCCATACAAAAACGGTTACTTGGCGTTCGTTGTTCGATAATAACATAAAGAAAAATGAAATGATCAGGCCCGTTGTCGGCCGAACCATTAAGCGAGCAAAAAATAACCACTTCCTTTTTGGTATGATTTTGCTATAATCCGCTCCGCTTTTTTCGTTCTTTAACATCCGTTGGGAAACTCGTATGCATCCAATGCTAAACATTGCTATTCGCGCTGCGCGAAAAGCAGGTAATCATATTGCTAAATCTCTAGAAAACGCTGACAAAATTGAATCCTTTCAAAAAGGAAGCAATGACTTTGTTACTAATGTCGACAAAGAAGCGGAAGCGCTAATCATTGCTACCATCCAAAGCTCTTACCCTGAGCACTGCATTATTGCCGAAGAAGGCGGTCTTATCGAAGGTAAAGATAAAGACGTACAATGGATCATCGACCCACTGGATGGAACCAATAACTTCGTGAAAGGTATCCCTCATTTTGCGGTATCGATTGCCGTAAGAATGAACGGTCGCACCGAAGTTGCCTGTGTTTATGACCCAATGTTAAATGAACTATTTACTGCTCAACGTGGCTCTGGTGCTCAATTAAACAATGGTCGTATTCGCGTTAAGCCATTGAAAGATCTGCAAGGGGCTATCCTTGCGACTGGTTTCCCATTTAAGCAAAAACAACATTCTGAATCTTACCTAAAAATTATTTCTTCTTTGTTTGTTGAGTGCGCTGATTTTCGTCGTACTGGCTCAGCCGCCTTAGATTTATGTTATTTAGCGTCTAACCGTGTCGATGGCTACTTTGAGTTAGGTCTTAAACCATGGGATATGGCGGCAGGCGAACTGATCGCTCGTGAAGCAGGCGCAATTCTGGCCGATTTTGCTGGCGGTACCAATTACATGCAATCAGGCAATATTGTCGGCTCAAGCCCACGTGGTGTAAAAGCGATTTTGCAACACATCCGTGAAAACGGAAACAGTGCGATTTTTAAATAACCGTTCTATTGTCAAACAATCAGCATGGCACCAATCATCCATGCTCGCTTGATAAAAAAACCGCTGAATATTCAGCGGTTTTTTTGTTACTGGTGAAGACGAATCTCACTGTCACCTGTCAACCTTAAGCTAAGGCAACTCATCCAACTCAGCACCCTCTTTTTCTATAGGTGCTGGAATAAGATGCTCACGGGTAATACCAAGCTTTAACGCTAACGCCGAAGCAACGTAGATAGAAGAGTAAGTACCTACCGTGATCCCCAGCAGTAATGCGGTAGCAAAACCATGGATATTCGCACCACCTTGGACAAATAATGCGATCACCACAAACAAGGTCGTGCCTGAAGTAATTAACGTCCGACTGAGTGTTTGCGTAATGGAGCTATTCATTACTTCCGCTGAATCGCCTTTACGCAACTTACGGAAATTCTCACGAATACGGTCAAAGACCACTATCGTATCGTTCAACGAATAGCCGACCACCGTTAGTAAAGCGGCCACGATCGTTAAATCAATTTCGATTTGCAGTAACGAGAAAATACCTAGGGTGATGATTACGTCGTGAGCTAGAGATAATACGGCTCCAGAGGCTAAACGCCATTCAAAACGCATTGAAACGTAAAGCAAAATACAGATCAATGAGGCTAAAATAGCTAAGCCTCCCGCTTCTGCCAGCTCATCACCAACGTTAGGACCAACAAACTCGATCCGGCGCATCTCAACGCTTTCACCCGTTCCCTCTTTGATGGCATTCAGAATTTGGTTACCGAGCGTTTCTCCAGCGACCCCTTCACGAGGGCGCAAACGGACCATTACATCACGTGCTGAACCAAAGTTTTGTACTGTTGCATCACCAAATCCACGCTCATCAAGAGCATGGCGAATTTTCTCCAGATTCGCAGGCTCGGCAAAACCCACTTCTATCAGTGTTCCGCCAGTGAAGTCCAATCCCCAGTTTAACCATTTGGTGGATAAGGTAAAAATTGACGCGCCAATCATCAATAGCGATAAGACAAACGTAAACTTTGACCAACGCATAAAGTCGATCGTTTTCTCTGCTTTCAGAATTTGATACATAATGATTCCTAGCCTTAGATCGACAATTTATTAATACGTTTCCCGCCATACAGCAGGTTAACTACACAACGCGTACCGATAATCGCGGTAAACATCGACGTTAAGATACCAATCGATAAAGTAACAGCGAAGCCTTTGATCGCACCAGTACCCACCGCAAACAAAATAATCGCCGTGATCAGCGTCGTGATATTCGCATCAGCAATGGTACTAAACGCATTGGCGTAACCTTGGTGGATCGCTTGTTGCGGATTACGACCTTCACGTAGCTCTTCACGAATACGTTCAAAAATCAGCACGTTAGCATCTACCGCCATACCAACCGTTAACACAATACCGGCAATACCGGGTAAGGTCATGGTTGCTCCGGGAATCATCGACATAATGCCGATAATCAACACTAAGTTGGTCAACAAGGCTAAGTTAGCAATCAAGCCAAACGTACGATAGTAGAGTGCAGTAAAGATCATCACCGCAAACAAACCCCAGATACAAGCTTGAATACCCATGTCGATATTCTGTTGTCCCATTGACGGGCCAATCGTCCGCTCTTCAACGATCGAAATCGGTGCGATTAATGCGCCTGCACGTAGTAATAACGCTAAATTTTGAGCCTCAGCCGCCGAGTTGATGCCGGTGATTCGGAAATTACGCCCCAATGCTGACTGAATCGTCGCTTGGTTGATGACTTCTTCATGCTTTTCTAAAATCACTCGGCCATCGTCGGTCCTTTCACCACTGTCTCGATATTCAGCAAATACCGTTGCCATCAGCTTACCAATATTATTTCTTGAGAAAGCCGACATCTTACTGCCACCTTCACTATCAAGAGAAATATTGACCTGTGGGCGACCGTATTCGTCGGCACTTGAACTGGCGTCAGTAATACTTGAACCACCCAAAATGACTCGACGTTTTAAAACAACAGGACGACCATCACGATCCAGTTTAATTTCACTACCTGCAGGCACTCGACCTGCCGCTGCGGCAGCCAGATCAGCCGTAGCGTCGACTTCACGAAACTCAAGGGTTGCCGTCGCACCTAAAATTTCTTTCGCACGTGCAGTATCCTGTACGCCAGGTAATTCAACCACAATCCGACTCGCGCCTTGACGCTGAACTAAAGGTTCTGCAACCCCTAATTCATTGACACGATTGCGTAAAATAGTGATATTTTGCTCAACCGCGTAGTTGCGAATCTCTTGTAAACGGGCGTCTGTAAATTTGGCTACCAAGAGGAAGCGCCCATCACGATCAGAAGCGGTAAAATTCATATCACGATGATTCGCCTCTAATAGACGGCGAGTTTCTTCAAGCTGAGCGGCATCGCGTAAAATGATCTCGACGGAATCCGCTTGACTGCGGATCGCACGGTAGCGGATCTTCTCATCGCGCAATTCACTACGAAAAGCTTCTTCTTGTTGGCTGACTAATCGCTCCATTGCCGCGTCCATGTCCACTTCCATTAAAAAGTGAACTCCGCCGCGTAAATCAAGGCCAAGTTTCATCGGCGCTGCGCCAATGGATTCTAGCCAGCGAGGAGTAGAAGGCGCTAAGTTCAACGCAACAATGGTGTCATTGCCTAAAGCTTCATTAATGATGTCACGAGCACTGATTTGGGTATCAGTGTCATTAAAACGCACCAAAATGGAGCCATTTTCGAAAGCAATGGATTTATGAGAGAGTTGCGCTTTATCGAGCGCTTCAGTGACAGCATCCAGCGTTGACATATCTACAGAGGCGCCACGCGCCCCTGTAACTTGAATAGCCGGATCTTCACCGTAAAGATTAGGAAGTGCGTATAAAGCAGAAATGGTAATGGCAAACACAACCATTAAATACTTCCATAACGGATAACGGTTTAGCACAGCGAGGATCCTCTAGCTGTTTTACAAAGATTTAAGTGTACCTTTTGGTAACACGGCAGAAACGAAGTCTTTTTTGATCACAACTTCATTATTGTTGTTCAATTCAACAGAGATAAAATCGTTATCATCAGCGATTTTAGTGATTCTTCCCACTAAACCACCACTGGTTAAGACTTCATCACCTTTCGCCATTGAGGCCATTAGGCTTTTATGCTCTTTCACTCGTTTAGACTGTGGGCGGTAAATCATAAAATAGAAAATTACCGCAAACATGCCAAGCATGATCAGCATTTCGAAACCACCACCCTGTGATGCACCTTCACCTGCTGCGTGCGCTACAGAAATTAGACTCATTGAGAAACGTCCTCTAAGTTATTGTTTGTAATATTTGTAGGTATTGGGCCGCACTAAGACAAATTCAAGCCATGAATAGACCCTTCAGGATAAATCCATCTCAGTGCTTGCCATTACGCTTGTTCGATTTGTAGCGGCGGCACTTCGCGTTGACGGCGTGCGTAAAACGCTTCTACAAATTGATCAAAGCGATCTTCGTCTATCGCTTTACGAATACTTTCCATCAATCGTTGGTAATAACGTAGATTGTGAATAGTATTCAGACGAGCGCCAAGGATCTCATTACAACGATCCAAATGGTGCAAGTACGACTTAGAATAATTTTTGCAAGTGTAACAGTCACAGTGCGGATCCAGTGGTGTTGTATCTGTTTTATGTACTGCATTACGGATCTTGATCACACCACCGGTCACAAATAGGTGTCCGTTACGAGCATTTCGTGTTGGCATCACACAGTCAAACATATCGACGCCACGACGCACACCTTCTACTAAATCTTCTGGCTTACCCACGCCCATTAAGTAGCGAGGCTTATCTTCAGGCAGCTGAGGGCAGGTGTGTTCTAAAATACGATGCATATCGGGCTTGGGCTCTCCAACCGCAAGGCCACCGACCGCATAACCATCAAAACCGATTTGTGTTAGTCCTTTCACTGACTCATCACGTAAATCTTCGTATACGCCACCCTGAACAATGCCAAACAGTGAATTGGTATTGTTGAGCTTATCAAAATGGTCACGAGAGCGCTGCGCCCAACGTAATGACATTTGCATCGATTTTTTTGCTTCTTCATGCGTCGCAGGGTAAGGCGTACATTCATCGAAAATCATTACGATATCTGAACCTAAATCTTTTTGGATTTCCATCGATTTTTCAGCATCCATAAAGATTTTGTCACCGTTTACAGGGTTGCGAAAATGCACGCCCTCTTCGGTGATTTTGCGAATTTCGCCCAAACTGAAGACTTGGAAACCACCAGAGTCAGTCAGAATCGGGCCTTGCCAATTCATAAAATCGTGCAAATCACCATGCATTTTCATCACTTCTTGGCCTGGACGTAGCCAGAGATGGAAGGTATTACCCAGCAAAATTTCAGCACCCGTTTCTTTAACTTCTTCCGGAGTCATGCCCTTTACTGTGCCATAAGTACCAACAGGCATAAAGGCCGGGGTTTGTACGGTGCCACGTTCAAAGGTCAACTGACCTCGACGCGCATTGCCATTTTTCTTTTTCAGTTCAAACGTTAACTTCACAAAGCCTCCAATGTCAGAGAAACAGTCTGACGATATTAAGGGATCAAGCTTAAGCCTGATTTTTTTCAATAAACATCGCATCACCATAGCTGAAGAAGCGATATTTCTGCTCTACCGCATGCTGATAAGCAGCCATAGTGTGTTCATAACCAGCAAAGGCACTGACTAACATAATCAGCGTCGACTCTGGTAGATGAAAATTGGTGATCAATGCATCAATCAATTGATATTGATAACCAGGGAAAATAAAAATATCCGTGTCACCAAAAAAAGGCGCTAACGCTGTGCCTTTCGCAAGTGCATCTTGCGCTGCACTCTCTAAAGAACGCACCGAGGTTGTCCCAACCGCAATCACTCTGCCACCACGAGCCTTGGTCGCTGCAATTGCCGCAACCACTTCTTCTGGTACTTCAACGTATTCAGCATGCATATGGTGATCATGAATATTTTCCACGCGCACAGGTTGGAAAGTACCCGCGCCGACATGCAAAGTCACATAGGCAAACTCAACGCCTTTAGCTTGAATTTGATCCAATAATGCTTGGTCAAAATGTAGCCCTGCTGTTGGTGCGGCAACGGCGCCCGGCTTTTGATTATAAACCGTTTGATAACGCTCTTTATCGGTTTCTTCATCGGGGCGATCAATGTATGGCGGCAAAGGCATATGACCAATATGGTTTAAGATTTCCAAAACCGTTTGCTGGGCATTAAATCGAATCTCAAACAAGGCATCATGGCGTGCAACCATGGTCGCTAAATATTGGTCCTGCTCACCCAGATATAGTTCCGTCCCCGGCTTAGGCGGCTTGGAACAACGAACATGCGCTAAAATAGAGTGCTCATCGAGCATACGCTCAACCAACACTTCTAATTTACCACCACTGGCTTTACGACCAAATAAACGAGCTGGGATAACACGAGTATTGTTAAAGACTAATAAGTCTCCTGGCTCAATATAATGCAACACATCGGTAAATGTGCCATCAACCCGTTCACCGGTGGTGCCATTTAATCGCAGTAACCGACTATCAGTGCGCTGCGCTTTCGGGTAACGAGCGATTAGCTCATCTGGGAGGTCAAAGTGAAAATCTGAAACTTGCATGGCTCTTTCTTAGTTATTGATAAGGTTAGCGACGGTTCATTTCGCGGCGCAACAGTATATACCCAAGCTCCGGCAAGATACAGGATTGTCAGCAGCTAGGATACGTTCCATCGATTAAGGATTGTAATCAAAAGTGACTTAGCGGCTTCTCAGTTGCGATTACCAGTAAAAGCTGACTTAACTCTCAGATATTAACCACAAACAAACCTATACTAAATATCAACAGACCGCGCGCCACGTTACGTTCATTGGCCAGTTAAACTTGGTTACCGATCATCGAAAGGAAAAGGAGTTGGTTATGATCAAAGTTGAAGACATGATGACTCGCAACCCACATACTTTGTTGCGTACCCACACAATAGCCGACGCCCGAAATATGATGGAAGCATTAGATATTCGTCATATTCCTATTGTCGATGCCAATCGCCGGTTATTAGGCATTATTACTCATCGCGATGTATTGGCAGCACAAGAGTCGAGTCTATACAACAAAATTACCGATACCTCACATACCGAAACGACCCCTTTGTATGAGGTCATGCACACGGGCGTCATGTCGGTCGCTCCACAAGCCGGCCTAAAAGAAAGTGCTATCTACATGCAACGGCATAAAGTTGGCTGTTTACCGGTGGTCAACAAAGGCGAGTTGGTCGGAATCATTACCGATAGCGACTTCGTCGCTATTGCGATCAACTTGCTAGAATTACAAGAAAACAGCGAGCCCGACGAAGTCGATACGGATAACGACTTTGAGCAAGACGTTTTGTAACTGGTCAATAGCTAGCCGATAGAATAGATAAATAAAAAGAGCATGGTGATCAATACCCTTGCTCTTTTTATTTTTGAGATAACTTGCTATCACTCAGACAATTGATTGATGCGATAAATTTATTAAAGTTGCAGTTGTCCCCTGCAACTTTACGTCATCAGATTATCACCATGCAGAAGTTAGAACTGCTCTTCTTCGGTTGAACCGGTTAGCGCAGTGACTGACGATTGGCCACCTTGAATCGTGTTGGTCATTTTATCAAAATAACCCGTGCCCACTTCTTGTTGGTGAGCCACAAACGTATAGCCTTTCTCGGCGGCGGCAAACTCTTTACGCTGAACCATTTCAACATAATGACGCATGCCTTCACCTTGAGCATAGGCATGAGCAAGTTCAAACATGTTAAACCACATGTTATGAATGCCAGCTAAAGTGATAAATTGGTATTTGTAGCCCATATTCGCTAATTCTTGCTGGAATTTGGCGATCGTTTCGGCATCCAGGTTTTTCTCCCAGTTAAACGATGGCGAGCAGTTATAAGCCAAGAGTTGATCAGGGTACTGAGCATGAATCGCTTCAGCAAACTGTCGCGCTTCTTCTAAATCGGGTTTAGCGGTTTCACACCAGATTAAGTCGGCGTAAGGAGCGTAAGCCAAACCACGAGAAATCGCTTGATCGATCCCAGCACGAACACGATAGAAGCCTTCAGCGGTACGCTCACCAACAATAAAATCGGCATCATATGGATCACAATCCGACGTTAATAGATCCGCGGCGTTAGCATCGGTTCGAGCAATCACCAGCGTGGTTGTTCCAGCAACATCAGCAGCCAGACGCGCAGCGACCAATTTTTGCACCGCTTCTTGAGAAGGAACCAGTACCTTGCCGCCCATATGGCCACATTTTTTCACCGACGCCAATTGGTCTTCAAAATGAACCCCTGCCGCACCGGCTTCAATCATCGATTTCATCAGTTCATAAGCATTAAGGACACCGCCAAACCCCGCCTCTGCGTCAGCGACTATTGGTAAAAAGTAATCGATACCCCCTTCATCTTGTGGAGATTTGCCATTTGACCATTGAATTTGATCAGCGCGACGAAACGCATTATTAATGCGTTTAATAACGCTAGGAACCGAATCGACCGGATAGAGCGATTGATCAGGATACATCGTCCCAGCGGTATTATTGTCCGCCGCGACTTGCCAACCTGAAAGGTAAATCGCTTCGATACCAGCCTTCGCTTGTTGGACTGCTTGTCCTCCCGTCAAAGCACCAAGACAGTTAACGTAGCCTTTTTTAGCACTACCGTTTACCAGTTCCCATAATTTATCTGCACCACGCTGGGCTATGGTATTGGCTGGGGTGACTGAGCCCCGTAAATTAACGACATCTTCTGCACTGTATGTCCGCTTAACGTGTTTCCAACGTGGATTCGTTGCCCAATCTTTTTCTAGTGCTTCGATTTGCTGGCGGCGAGTTAATGTCATGTTCTGTCCCTCTTATCATTGGTTTCGCGTGGCTGATGGCACACGCCGATATCGTCCTTTTCGCCACTCACTTCGATTCAGTGAGCTTTGAAGTTCGGTTTCACGTTACTGTTATTTATTATTGGTTAAGACCGTTCTACGCCAAATAGTCGTAGCCCGGGATGGTTAAAAAGTTACCGAGGTCGTCACTGGTGGTGAGACGTTCAATCAATTCAGCTGCTTCGGTAAACCGCCCCTGCTCAAAGCGTGCTTGCCCAACTTCAACTTTAACGACTTCAATTTCTTGAGCTAAGTAATCACGAAATAACGTTTTCGTGACTACTTGTCCGTTATCTAAGGTTTTACCGTGCTGAATCCATTGCCAAATTGAAGCGCGAGAGATCTCTGCGGTCGCTGCATCTTCCATCAAACCATAAATTGGTACACAGCCATTACCAGAAATCCACGCTTCGACGTATTGCAAAGCAACACGAATATTGTGTCGCATGCCTTGCTCGCTCCGTGGGCCATCACAAGGAGCAAGCAGCGCTTCTGCACGGATTGGCGCATCCGATAAGCGAGTCACATCCAGTTGATTACGACGCTCACCCAGCACTTGATTGAAGACCTCCATAGCGGTATCCGCTAATCCGGGATGAGCGACCCAAGTTCCATCATGGCCATTCATCGCTTCCAGCATTTTGTCATGACGGATTTTTTCCAGTACTTGAGCGTTAAGCGCAGGATCTTTGGCAGGAATAAAGGCCGCCATGCCTCCCATGGCAAATGCGCCGCGTCGGTGGCAGGTATAGATCAATAAACGTGAGTAAGCATTCAAAAATGGCTTATCCATCGTCACAACTTGACGGTCAGGCAATACGCGATCAGGGTGTTTTTTCAACGTTTTAATGTAGCTAAAGATATAATCCCAGCGGCCACAGTTGAGCCCCACAATGTGTTCTTTAAGAGCAAAGAGGATTTCATCCATCTGAAACACCGCAGGCAGAGTCTCAATCAACACCGTCGCTTTTATCGTCCCGGTCTCTAAACCAAAATAATCTTCGGTAAAATGGAAGACATCACTCCACCATTGCGCTTCTTGATAAGCTTGGAGTTTCGGTAAATAGAAATAAGGACCACTGCCTTTTTTCAATAACGCTTTATAGTTATTGAAAAAATACAAAGCGAAATCAAATAAAGCCCCGGGAATCGCTTGCTCAGCAAATAGGACATGCTTCTCTTGTAAATGCAGCCCTCGAACCCGACAAATCAACACGGCTGGATCTTCTTTAAGTTGATAGACCTTATCGTTATCTGGATTACGATAACTGATGGTGCCATTCACCGCATCGCGCAAATTCACTTGTCCATCGAGCAGCTTATCCCAAGCGGGTGACATCGAATCTTCAAAATCGGCCATGAAGACTTTAACGTTGGCATTGAGTGCATTGATGACCATTTTACGATCCGTTGGACCGGTAATTTCCACTCTTCGATCTTGCAGATCATTAGGAATACCAAGGATTTTCCAACTGCCTTCACGAATATCGATGGTTTGCTCTAAAAAATCAGGCAGGTGACCTTGATCAATACGCTGCTGTTGCTGTTCGCGCTCATTGAGTAACGTATTCACTCGCGACGCAAAATGACGACACAGCTCAGCTAAAAAGGTTTGGGCTTCAACAGGGAAAATGGTGCTATGTTCCGAGGATAGAGCCCCATTAACAACTAATTGATCGTGATGCTTAGCGTTTTCAATGGCTGATGACGATTTATCGGGGGTTTGAGCAAGCATGGCATCCTTCCTTAGAGAGTATCTTTATCTGTCATTTGTAAATTTAGAACTACAAAAAACACAGTAAGCGTATAACAATAATATTGGCGAGTTGTGTTTATAAGCCTGACTTAATCCATCAATGGGTCAAAGGTAAGTCAGCACGATACAAACCAATAAACTCAAGACAAACATTACCCTATAAGCCATTACAATTAAAGAGCGAAAGTTAACACATCGTTAAATTCAACGTTTTATTCCGTTTCAAACTATCGTTT
>NZ_WXWK01000068.1:0-19285 GCF_009904835.1 Vibrio sp. V33_P6A3T137
TATATGCATACTTTCCATTTTAAGAAACGCTAGGTAAGGAAATAAAAATGAAAGATTTAAAAAGTATTCAAAGCTATATCGAATCACTAGAGCTGGCAAATCTTGACTCAGCTATAGTTCCAAAGAAAGCAGCTCGCAGAACTACAGTGGTTAGGCAAGAAGACAAAGAATCAGCAAATGTTAGTGCTAACTCTGTTGTTTCTTTTACTAAAGACTTACCCGAACAACTAAAATCCGATGTATTAAACTCCACTCTTTTTGCACAACTAGCCGCCACAGCTAAGTTTAACCCTGAAAAAGAATCTATTGAGTGGTACAAAAAATACAATGAAGTTCTAAATAATATTGGCTGGAATTTTTCTAGTTGGGATTATTCACAAATACAAACGTCTAGTAAAGGTTTTGAAATATCTAAAGAAGTTATCAAACTAATACAGAAAGTAGATGTTTCTGCTGCAGGTATGATGAGCGCGGTTCTCGAGTCATTGTCCTCTAAGGATAATGAAGATGCTGCAAATCTATTTGATAGTGTCTCCAATCCCAAAGAAGATGCGAACTTCCAGATCGGCCCCTGTACTTACAGTGGAAACAATGTTGTTATGACCTCAGCCTGTATGTTTTTCAAGGCTACCGAACATGTACATCGATTCCTTTGGTTCACCTGGAAAGATACAAGTACGGAGCTTTGGGGGTCTGCACGGAAAGCCGAATTGGTTGATGATGTTTATGCACGTGTTCGTAATCAAATTATCGAAAAGCTCGGAGATAGAGCCGAGAAGTACGTTATGGATATTGAGCTTGGCGATTTCGCAACAATACTTGCAAAAAACATAGATCTGCTAGAAGAAGTAACTGCGTAGTTTTAATTTAACTACTAGTTAGTCAAAATGGCGCCTGCTGTAATGGCGTAATTAAAATTAAGGCCAGCAGAGTGTAGGATTATTTTTATACGCTGCTGGTAAATAAAGGCCAACAGTAATGATTGATTATAAATTAACTCGTCAAACACTATTACTAACCGCAGTAGTAACGCTCAGTGCCTGTAACTCTCTCAATACTGATGAGAAAATGCAAGCGATGGTACAGTCAACGTACCTTGGAACAACTGACTTTGCAGCGGGCACGGATTTTTGGAATGTAATCGGATCCACAGGGGATGATATCCCTGGCGACTACAGTTCCTGGATTCAGTTATACAGCGGTAAGTGTGGTACTCCTGCGCCAATGCAGAGCGCTACTGGACAAGCCTGTAGTTTCCGTCTCGTCGGTGGGCACGTTGTTACTGACCAAAATGCCCAATACCCTACGAAAGGCGATACGGTTTATATTGTACCTATTTGTCATTCGGAAAATATGAAACCCAGCCTTACAATGACGACTGCATCTAAAACCTGTGCCGTTAAACTTGGCTATAGACAGTAAACTGAAAGTGCGAGTAGTTCATTTTTCTAACGCCGCATAGACTCTTTTTCCATTAATTCGCATAACAAAGTTTAAGAGGGACAGCCAACGCGTGGCATTTTTATCATGCGTTGGTTTTTGTGGTTACGATGCTATAAGGAAGCTTGGTAGGAGCGTTGTCAGCCCCTTAAACGGACGTTAGTCATTTGAAAGCTTGTGTGCTCAGAGTGATAGAATAGTATCACTTTAGTGTTTCTTTGGAGCAGCTCAAATGAAAGTAGAACTAGTGACGTCACTAAAACGTCAGGCCACTAAGATTCTTGCCGATCTTCATGATACTAAAGAACCAGTATTAATAACTGAGCACGGAAAACCGTCAGCTTACCTGATTGATGTAGACGATTATGAATTTATGCAAAATCGTTTAGCGATCCTCGAAGGTATTGCTCGTGGCGAGCGAGCTCTAGCGGATAGTAAAGTGGTCAGCCATCAAGATGTGAAGGACAGAATGTCAAAATGGTTGAAATAATTTGGACAGAGCCGGCTCTATCCGATCTGAATGATATTGCTGAATATATCGCGCTTGAAAATGTCGTGGCTACTAAAAAACGGGTGCAAACCGTTTTCGAAAAAGTTGAACGTTTGGTTGATTTTCCGGAGTCTGGACGTATTCCTCCAGAACTAGAGCACCTCAATTATCGTGAGGTCGTTGTAAATCCGTGTCGTATTTCCTACAAATATGATGATGAAAAGGTTCGTATTCTTTTTGTTATGCGTTCGGAGCGAGATTTGCGACGGTTGATGCTTACGAAACAGTAGGTTTGGTAAAAACGGCTAACAAACGCCTCAAGAAAGAAAAAGTTCACAAAGAGTTTTCGCATGATTTAGCGTAGGAAAGTCACTCGTAACATCATGCCATTTTTTATTTCCCCCTCATCGTCGTTTAACCATAAGGGGGAGCCTAATTAAGCTATTCCTTTTTCCTTTGCCCACTCAATCACTTTTTGGTACGAGCGTCGGCCCTTCATTCCCTCAATTGGTGGCGGGAAACCTAAGTTCTTCGTCCAGCGCCAAAGCGTTGGCTGGCTGATACCAAAAGTGGATTTTATTTCTTTATCGGTAATAAATGGTTTGAATTGGTTATCCATGAGTTTCACCTTCTCGGTATTATTCAAGCATCATATAACTGGCGTTGAGTGCGTCATCGCCGCGATTTGGTCGTCACTACTGTGTGAATCAATAGCACCGTAATGTTCGAGCGCATCCTTCACGGTTTGTGCATACCACTGAGAGTTTTCCTTCATAGTTGGCACTCTTTTTCGATTAAGTTCTCGAGCCGCACCGGCGTAAGACTTTTCAGTTAAATAGGCCAACTCAACATGAAAGCGTACCGATGCCCAGTGCTGATAGCATTTTGCTTGGTAAGCTTTACCTCCGTTAGTGCCTTGGTGAACTCTTCTTGCATTGGTATGGTCGTTGTTTATTTCCATGGTCGTTACCTCAATAATTGTTTGAGCTTTTCTCGTCCCTTATCATTGTAGAAAAAGGTTTCGATTTGTTTGCTGCTGTTTGCTGCCTGACTTAGCCTCCATTGACCGTAATCTGCTGTTTTGAGGCGGTTGGCATTGGCTATCTTGCCGACTCTCTGTGCGGATATTCCTAGCTCTTTTGCTATATCGGTTGCGGAATAATGGCGATCGGTGATCACTGGCATATTGAAACCGGATTGAATGAGCGCATGAATTGATTGCTCACTCAACCTACATACAGCAAGAAGTGAAAGCGCGGTGTCTAGCGCACAATCTTCACAAAGTGATTCCGGTTTTGATGTAATAGCGTTTTTTTTGCAGTGGCTACATTGCATTGAGTGACCTCCCAGCGTTGATAGCAATGTAGCTAGTGGACCTTGCTAAAGCAGGGGCTGTCTTACCTGACTCCCATAATAAAGGTCACAAGGTGTAGGGTTAGAATAATGATCAGCAGCATTAAAGGTATGTTCATAGCGCTCTCCCATGGAACCAGCATAGGCTTGCCGCAAGGAGAGTGCAGGGACTGTCAAATTGATAATGCGTTAGCTAGCTTTTCTGAAACTCTTTCTGCGTCGTTCATCATGCAAGCTTCGCTTATGGTTTCACGCAACGTTGCAACGCGTTCGCGTAGTTCATTGCATTCCGCTTCTTTGCGTAGCGCGTAGTCGCGCAGTGTTTCGTCATCGCCGATGTCGGCAGGGACTGGGATTGAGATGATTTGGTCGTTCATAGTGCTTTACCTATGTTTGTAATTGCTGAGTGGATGCGGCCACGCTCTTGTTTGAGTTTGCCGATTTTTACTTTTAACTTGTAAGCTTCTTGGCAGTTAGCGCATCCGTAATTTAGGATTACTTCATCAAATCCAGAAAACTCAGTTGGATAAGCATAGCCATCGTTATAACCATCAACATTTTCACGGTCTTCTTTTACCCATCGATACGCAACATTGAAGCAGCTCTCATTACCGACCTTATCTTTTTCAAAGTCTTCATCTGGTGATGGGTGGCAGTGGAGCAAGTTGGCTTCACGCCGAGATTGGCATCCCTTTATTTCTTGAGATATTTCAGCGTGACGAACGGCGAGTTCGCGTAGTTTTTTATTCACGTCTTTCATCGTTCTGACTCCGTGATTTAATGACCGAAAACAGGCTTAAGTTCAGCTTCTAAGCGAGTATCCTTGCCCTTGCCAATGGCTTTGAGTTCGGTAACAAGGTAGGACTTTCCGTCATGTTGATAAGGGGTGCGGCGGGTATAGCAAATGTGAATGGCATCAATGGCTTTGTTGTTAAGCTCAGGGATTAGTCGGATTTTCATTTTTCAGACCTTCAATTTTCTTCATCAGATCTTCAACCTTGGCATGCGGACTTTCATCATCACCCTCCCAAGGAAACTCGCCGCTAAACCCCATTATTGGTTTTATAATGTTGATGTAACCTTTAATGGATAAGCGATCTAAATGCTTGCACTTGTGCTCTGATTCAATGATTTGTTTCTTTAGCAGATCCATATCGGAATCGGGTTCAATCCCTGCCTCTTGCATAGCTAGATAAATCGAGAGCATGTGATAAACAGCATTGGCAAATCGCTCAAATCCACCGATGACCTTGTGTCCTGATTTGGTGTGAGTAACTTCAAAACTCCCGAATTGAACCATTGTTACGCATAGACCGTTAACCCCATTAACAAAAAAGGCCGGAACATCAGCGCGGCCTTTTTCGGTTGGAATGTTTAGTGTTTTCATGCTGCCTCCCCAATCGACTCAAGATACTTATCAACGTTTTGGTGAATAACTTCGAACTCAATTACCCACACATAATCATTCGGGTTGCTTTGTCCGTAGATGCTTTCCCAAACGTGTTTAAAGCGCGGCCAGTTTTCAAATCCTTCTTTTTTGATTTGCTCTTCGCTCTTGCGTAGATCGTTTAGCTTCTCAATATGAACACCGGTGACCTTTAAAGTAAGTCGGTTTACGCTTCGGGGCATGTGGATTGATGGAGTCCATTTGCTTTCTGAG
Organism: Vibrio sp. V33_P6A3T137; assembly: GCF_009904835.1. Classification (NCBI taxonomy): domain Bacteria; kingdom Pseudomonadati; phylum Pseudomonadota; class Gammaproteobacteria; order Vibrionales; family Vibrionaceae; genus Vibrio; species Vibrio sp. V33_P6A3T137. The sequence goes on from NZ_WXWK01000068.1 coordinate 4,944, forward strand.
TCATCGCCACTTGTCGCTAAATAAATTGGCGTTCCTGTCGGTGGGCATGAGCAATGATCTGAGCACCCACACTCATCTGAATTATTGAATAAGCGAAATGTCTCACGAACATAAATCAAATCACCAACATTACCGAATGGGCAAAGCCCAGCAATAGGAGCAAAGCTAAGGACGGATACCTCACCGTTTTTCCCTCTTACCACAGGACCGTTCATTCCTCGCTCGTAGTCAACTTTAACAGGGCGACGCGTAACAGCCTTGCGCCCATCGAGAATCGCTTTCACCATTTCGGAATTGAATATCATCGGCTTTACTTTCATGCTGCCACCTGCTTATTCATCATTTCTAAGATAACGTTACCTTGTGCGATTAAATCATCACGGCTTAGGCGCTCTATTGGTCGGCGTTCCCATGCCCAAGACTTGTCAAAGATGACCACGGCAGAGGGGAAGCCTGCGGAGCTTGGCTTGTCTTTTTCTGTTTCTGGCACAAACCAATCAGGCGCTTCAAATCCAACACGACCTTTAATGAATTGGATAAAATCCGCATCTTCTGGCCACCAAGATTCTGACGTTGCTGCCTTGATAAGCAGCATGATTTTCGCGCCTTCATCACGCTGCTTTCGACACCATTCAATGATGTGTTCCATGCCTGTGATGGCGTTCTCGTCATCATCGAAACAGGGACGAGAATAGGGCGGGTTACCGTAGGCGGCGCTACCGCCAATCTTTCTTAAATCAGCGGCTAAGTTTTGGGTAAGAGCGTTATCGGCGGCGGTGTAGTAATTCGGTAAAAGGGTATTGCAATCGTCTGCGAAGACATCAATGACAATTGAGCCGAGACGAGCACTAAAGGTACTGAATAACCCCCAAGCAATTGCTTTTGGGGTTTGCCATTGATCGCCAATTTCCTTTAGTTTGTGGTTTGATCGGCTTTGGGTTTCGGCTAAAGCCTTGGCGTAGTGGTTCATTGGTCGTTACCTATGCTGCTTTTTGTTTAGATAATGGCTGCAAATTCGCTTCAACAAGCGCTTGAGCAACCGGAGGACATACCGCATTACCGCATCTTGCCACTTGGCTTGCTTTGCTTATTTTCTTGCCTTGTGAGTTATGAGTAATTTTGTAATCAGACGGGAAACCTTGAGCTGAAAATAACTCATGTGGCTCAAGCATACGCATACCGATATCAACAATTTGATACTGCTCACCGCGAACTGTGACTAAACCAAAACGGTCTTTTGTTGTTACAGTGCCGATTGGCGATTGAAGATCTTCACCAAAACTAGTGCCGTAATATTTGATAAGAAAGGCTCTAACTTCACCAAGGTGAAAACCACCGGCTGAAATGGTATGCAGCGGTTCATCTGTTGGGTGACCTACGTTTGTACCACGTAGTTTAACCATGTGGCTGGTAACTAGTGCTTGCGTATTTGCTGTGCCAGGTCTTTTTTGTTCGCCACCGGATGTGATGGTATGAACAGGACTATCAATCTCATATCCAACACTACCAGCTCTGAACTTTGTCATGAATGCCATAACTAGTGCGTTATGATCAGTCGTTGTAACGGTCGCTAATGGCTCTCTTAAATCTGAACCAGTAACGCCTGTGTAGTGCTTGGCAATAAATGCGCATTCGTCGTTAACAATGAAAGGCGAATCAGAACTAAAGACAAACTTTTCCAGCCCCTTGGCGATGCGCTCCATTGTTTTTTCGGCAAGTGGTTTTTTTCTTCCGAATATTGATTTAACAGGGATTGACCAGTCAATAATGTCTGCCGCAGTCGCGTAAGGGATTAATCCTGAGCCTTTCGGGCCGTGTGTGGGTGCTGGCCAATCAATCGGTTTGTTGTCATTTCTTGCTACTAAGAAGAAACGCTTACGAATGGTTGGCGCACCGTAATCGCAAGCGCTTAAAACTCGATACTCAACTTTATAGCCAAGCCCTTTTTCAAGTTTTTCATACGGAAAGCCCTCTCCTAGCGCATAGCGTATTTCTTCCCATGCTGGGTGTTCTCTTTCCAATCCAGTTGTTAGTGCCTTTACAAAGGCCTCGAACGTTTCCCCTTTACGCTCAGAACATGGTTTAAACTTGCCGGGCTCAACTTCAACAACTGGCCCCCAAGTCATAAACTCTTCAACGTTCTCAAGCATGATGATGCGAACCGGCACAAGTGCGGCCCACCGAATAGCAACCCAAGCAAGGCCGCGAATATTTTTATCAACGGGTCGATTACCCTTGGCTTTAGAGAAGTGCTTACAATCCGGCGAAAACCAAGCCAAACCAACCGGACGGCCTTCGCATGCTTCGGCTGGATCAACATCCCAAACCGACTCGCAATAGTGCTTAGTTTCTGGGTGATTCGTTTTGTGCATATCAATCGCTTCGGGATCGTGATTTATCGCAATATCAACGTGACGGTTGAGGCCAAGTTCCATGCCAGTGGATGCTCCGCCGCCTCCGGCAAAATTATCTACAACTATTTCGTTAGGCTGTATCATTTGGTCGTTACCTTAATGAAAGCCCTCTGTTGAGGGCTTAGACGATATTAGTAGGAGAATGAGCCGATAAACGTTGTAATGACGATGTCGTCATCAATAAACTGGCTGGTCAGTTTCTCTTTAAACTCTTCGCCCATTTCTTCTTCATGCTGTTCGAGCTTTTTGATACGTAGAATTAATGTTTCGTTGCCAATAGTGCTCATGCGTAGTTCAAAGTGGCGCTCATTTAATCCCAAATAAGGCTCACAAGAGAATTTAAACACCGCTGGCATGGGAAACTCTTCTTTAGTGCGAACAGCAATGGACTCGTATTCTGATTGATGGTGACTAAAATCATCTACGTTGGATTCGCGACCAGATTTAGCTTCGAATTTCATGTTACGCACTGCTGCAGAAGCCACGGAATTTTCAATAAGCTCACCCGTAGTTGAAAACACTTTGATCAGTTCGCTGTAATCTTCAATCCATTCAGCCAGCTTTTTCTGATTTAGGCGCTCCCCATTGATTTCTAGAAGTGCTTTATATGATGCCGTTTTACGCAGGTTTAATTTGGCTTGGTGCTTACAGTGACCGGGTTTCTGCATGGTTCCAATATCGAAGATCGTGATGGCTGACATGCGCTCCATCCCTATGAAACACTGATTACCCTCGATTTGAAACTCTTCATGGTACCGCACAAACTCAGCAATATTGCTCGTTTCCATGACGCCACGGAACAGGTTACGGTGTGGCATGAATTTTTCTAAATCGTGTATATTGAACGACTCAGGCAGGGCGGCAACTGGAAAGTCAGCTTTTGCCAATTGATTTAAAAACTCTTTCGCATTACCGGCTTCTTGGATTTGTTGAATGGCGGTTTTGTCCATACTCATGGTTTTTCTCTCTTTACTATTCAGGGGGAGGGGTTAACGTACTTCGCGAAGCTGTTTGGAATCATCAAAGATGAGCTGGCCGCGAATATCTTCTTTGGGGCGATCGTAGGTAAGCTTGCCGCCTTTACCTACAAATGCGATTGAGGTGTACTGAAAATCTTCATTTTTAGTACCAAAACCTGTCTTGGGTTCTTTCACCGACATGTTGACGGTAATTTCTACCATTTCATTATTGGTACCCATGGGTTTTAGTTTTAAATCGATTTTCACATTGCCTTGTTTATCACTGTACGAGACAGCTCGCGCAACGTTCGATAGAGCTAAACCGACAAAGTTAGAAATAACCCCGCCATCGAGCTCTTGCATTAGCTTTGGAAAATTGGTGGTACGGTCCTCAATGCTGAGGTTCCCTGATTCTGGTTTGGACATAAAAACGCCTCTCTATTTAGTGAACGGTGATACAGAGAAAGAGGAAAGAGACGTTCTTCGCTTCCCTTCTTTCTAAAATTTGGTCGTTACCTTGCTTAAATGACTTGGTAGCCCATGGTTTCAAGCCAAGCTGCGGCTTTCTCGTAACCAATGGCGCTAAGTAGGAGTTCTGTATCAAAATGTTCGGCGGCATCATCTTCTGAAATGGAGTTGATAACATCTTCAACCGGAACCCCTTCGGCGATCACCTCAATACCATGGTGAGTCACTTTGTCGGCTGAGAACGTGATAGTCTTCTTAAGCATGATTGTATTTCTCCAGTAATCTGCGAGCGCTGTATAAGGCGTTACGTGATAGCTCTGCTGAAAGTAGAGATTTTAATGCTGCGACTAGCTCTGCTTTATCCGATTCAGATTGCTCGAGCTTATTCGCTAGGTTGGCGATAATGTCTTCATTGCTCATTACAACTACCCCCACGCAATAACTAAGCCCATATCAACAAATTGAAGCTCTTTGTAATAAAGGCTAACTTTGAATCCGTTTTCTCGAAGAACTCGCAAGGCATATTTCTCGGCTTGTGACAGTGAATTTTCATCGTAAAGCCACTGGGCATAAGGCAGTTCGCGAATCGTAATTTGCTTGGCCTTATTGTTTGCTGCGGATAAGATTTTATCTTCAAGAAAAGAAAGATAATCGGACGTATCTGGGCCGCTAAGGGCATAGGCTTCTTTTGCGGTGATCATTGGTCGTTACCTCCACTCAGGGGCTAGTCCCTAAGTTGATTTAAAAAGAAAGCCACTAAAAAAGTGGCTTGGTTTGACTAGGAAGCTTCAAGCATTTCCATTGCTTCGCTGTATCCATCCCAGTTATCAACACCGGCAGCGAATAGGGCATCGAGTAAATCTGACTTACGTACAAGCTCGTCATATTCACCGGTTGTGATAGTAATGGTTGCTTCTGGGTTTGCTTTCTCATCAAGTAGAATACTCATCGTTGATTTGAAAGGCTTTACCTCTGCGCTTTCGGCTTCGGCTAACACTTTTCTAGCCGCTTCTAGTCGATTTTCTGATGGAGCTTGCGGAACCTCAGCTATTGCTTTATCAACGGCAGAGTCTTTCGCTTGCTGCTGAGCAAGGGCTTGGGCCTTTTGGCGCTCTTCCGTTTCTCGCTCTTTGCGCAGCGCTTCCGCTTTTTGCTCGGCTTCTGCTTTCGCTTTGGCTTCCTCTTCTTTACGGATGCGATCGCGTTCTGCTTGAAGACGTTTTTCTTCGGCATCTTTGTGCTCAGCGATACGCAATTTAACGAGCGTTGCAAAGTCTTCCGGTGCTTTAAAGGCAATTTGCGCCCAGTCGTTAAACAAGATGCGGTGCTCACCATGTTGATTGATGGTATCCAAGTTAGCTTGAACCCCATCTTTTAGTTCAGACAGTGCAACTTTCGCTTTGGCTAGTTCGTCATTGATGGCGCTCTGCATGCTTTCTATGTTGCGCTTACCTTTAATGGCTGCAGCAAAGTCAAACTTCACGTTAAACGGTGCGTTGTACTTTGTTGATGCTTCATTAATAAGCTGCTGAACTTCGTTTTTTGCACTGAGAACCAGCTCAGTTTTGATTTCCTCTTTGCGAGACTTAACTTGTTTATCGAGCGCTAAACGCGCTTGGCGAATGTTCTCACTGATAAAGCCAAGGTCTTTCACGAAGCTATCAATGCTTTCGACTTCACCGAGAACCTGCTGAGACATTAGCCCAAGTTTATCTTCTGCAGACTTAAAGACCTTAACCATGCTTTCTGCGTTGGCAAAGTCTTGGTCTGTCTCTAGCTTTTTCTTGGATTGTTCGACCAATTCTAGCGCTTTAGCTTTGTACTCATCTAGGTTACTGATGATCGCAAGGCCGTTCATTTTATAGGTGACGGCGGGTAAATCTTGAATAACCTCAGCGGTGACTACTGGCTTGCTTTCTTGGGTAATTTCACCGTTTGCTAGCTTTTGCTTGTACTCTGCTAAGTCAGCCTTGAACTGCTTTAAACCTGAAATCATCCAGCTTTGTACTGCTTCGTCAGGTCGGTAATCCATTTCGTGCCAATTTTGCTCGGTACCATCACTGGCAATGAATTTGCAAAGCGCTGCGCCAGATAAAATTAACTGCTGCTCCATTTGAACAACATAGTGTGTATCTAGGCTTTGCTCTGCAATCTTGGCGATCAGCTTGCTGTTTGGGGATTTATGCTCGAAAGCTACATCGCCATCCATGGTTAAGCCATCCAGTGAGGCTAGCAGGGTAAGCCCCTCACACTCTCCGGTGATAGTAGCTGGATAAAGTTCCTCACCGAGTTTGCCTTCAAGAATTGGACGGGCCATTTCTTCAAAACGGTGACCATCGGCAAAGATTTTCTCTTGATAACCACTGATTTCAGGCTTAATACCGGTGGCTTTCTCATGCATCAGTTGATCGCGAGTTTTGTATGGTGAGCAACCAAGGGCGGCAGAGACTTCGGACGCAGTGAAATCAACCGTGTCACGAAGAGCATGCCAGGCATCGGTGCCTTGTTGAACGTTATGAAATTGGATATTAGTGACTTGCATGGTTACTCTCCCGCTTTAATTTCAAATAGTCGCTGCTTCATTTCTTCGGTCAATGAGCCTTTGGCTTCAACCATTGCAATGATGCGCTCCGGGGTGTTGGTTCCGAGCTCGATTTTCTCTTTCCATTTTGGAAAGTTTTTGTCGAAATCTTCCTGTGAGTAAATTGATGGTTGTTTTTCAGGGGTAACATCACGCTCAGTTGGCCTGCTATCAACGGGCTCTAGCTCGTCAGGTGTATAAACACCGAGAATGACGTCAGGGCAGTAGCGTCTTGCCCATTTTTTAACGGCAACATAAGTGATTTGTTGCTGTGGGTCAGTCGCCCATTGCGTAGAGTTTCTAGGCCAGCATTGCTTTAGAAGTACATCAATACTTCTTGGTTTGCTTTCACCTTTCATTGTTGCGTAGACTTTAACACCAATACCATCTTCATCTTGCGGACTCCAAGAAGGCTTGGTGTATTTGCCATTTGGCCCATCGACAACGTTAAATTTGCCAATAACGTTTTCCCATGGCCCGAAAAACTCGAACTCTAGGCGATCTTCAGTCGGGGCAATAGAGGTCACCACGGCATTAACTAGCTGGCCTTCGTAACCTAAATTGCCATGCACAATATGCGTTTTTTGCGCCACCGCGTATGGGTTCATTCCCCACTGCATGGCCTGCATTGATACCGCAAGACAGTCGCCAACATTGCCAGCCAAGTGTTTAGGAACGGTCACTTTTGAGCTGGCCATCATTTCTGCCAATCGGCATAAGTGGGTGAGTGTATCGCCGTTCATCCATGAGTCAGGGCGAACAGAAACGCCGTGGTTTTCCTGCGCAACTTGTAAATTGTTCATTGGTCTTTACCTTCAATTTAAATTAGCTATCTGACGTAGCTCAAACTGAGCGATTTGTTGCTCTGTGATTTGGTCGTTGATTTTTTCACGGTAGGTATGGATAACTTTTTGCTTATTGATTTCTATGTACTTCTCAAGCAGTTCGTTGAAATGCTCTTGGTACGTTTCAAGAGCAATGAGCTTATGGCTACTCATCATGGGTTCGAACTGGACGGTTAGGATGTTACGAGTAAGCCCATAGATCATTTTTCGGGGAAGATCTTGCTCGTACATCCAATCAACAAAACCACTTAACGAAAGGCCACAAAACTCACGGTTAGATTTAAGTCTGGTTAAGCCGTCATCAATGAAATGGTTGAGCGCTTGTTCTTGCTCTTCGGGTACTAGATTTAGAATATTCACAGTGTTATTCTCCTTTGCGTTGGGGCTTCTTGGTCGTTGCTCCAATCGCCAGTGGACAGTGTTCATTGGTCGTTACCTTCAAACCGCCTAGGCGGTTGGAGTGGATTTCTTGGTCGTTATCCGCTCCCCGATAGCCCCGCTTATGCGGGGTTTTTGGTATAGGTAGGTTAGTGGTTAGAGAAAGGGGATCGCGCACTCTGGATTCGAACCAGAAACTTTCCGTGTATCCCTTGCAGCTAGCATACTTATTGAAGCACTTGCAATTGCTTCAAAGGCGGGGGACTGCTTTATCCGATTAAGCTAATGCACGCATTTTGAAAACAACCTCTCGTTCCCCAGCCCCCGCTTTTGCAGTAAATGGCAGCTATCTGAGGTTGCTTTCAAAATGACTACTTTCGATAGTCACTCGTCAATTTTTCCCGATGATCATAACGATGACTAATCAAGAGAATGCTTTGATGTGAGTGAAGGCCTATATTAAAAAACCAATGATTCAAAGGAATTTACAATCACTCACTCAAAGCACTCTAAGTTTCTGGCTTTTGTCATTGCTTCCAACAACGTGATCTCTATAGCTTTCTTAAAACACAAAACTGACTACTGGTGTTATAGGGTTAGTGCCCAAGCTACAATCATATTCCCCAACATTTCATGTAAACAAAGGCGCTAAAATGATGAAAATGTTTAGATTCGAGTTTTTCCCTGATTTAACAAATCCACATCCATGGGATACCGATGCCTCGATGCTTCTTTGTATTGATGCCGATACTTGTGTTTACGCAACTAATCCTGATAGCCCAGATAGAAAACAAACCATTTGGGTGTCAGAAAGCATTAAGAATAGGTATCAAAAATATCTAGAACGCTTCGAGCTAATTGAGGAAGAGACAACTCATCAACGTCTACTTGAGCGGGGAGCAAAGTTGCGTCTAGCGCTAAATTAGAAACGTCATACTTTAGCCAATGCTTAAAAGAATCTGGCGACATCGTTCGTTGAGTGATGTCGCTGGAGAAATTCATAAAGCTCATTTTTCCTTTCTGTGCAGTAACCAGCTCAATAATTTTCTCTGCCGAACCAGAGAGCACTTCAATGCCCAATACAGTGAACGTGATGTTATGATCATGCTCTGGAATGCCGCGTAAGTTATATGCATCAACTACAGCGGGCAGTTGCAAATGAACGCCTATGTTGTGGTGTTCAGCAAGCTTTAAGAAACCCGCAAAGCCAGCTATGGTGATCTGTCCGTTGTTCGCAACTAAGCAGAGAGTTAGCCGTAACATATCGGCAGGGGATTGTGATTTCATTAAGCCGCTAATATCGGCCACCAATCTGTCAAAATGACGATAAGCTATGAACGGCTTTGGCTTACTAAAAATGAATCGATGCTCCTGCATAAATCCTCCTTTTAATTTGAAAGCCCTTGAAACAGCGTGATCTATATAGCTTTCTTAAGACACAAAACTGACTACTGGTGTTATAGGGTATCCAGACTTTCTAAAAGGCTACAAATTAACGCCTGTGGATGTTTCCCTTGATTATCTTCAAGAGATTGGAGCGAAAAGTGCGCTTCCTGAGAAAATGAGATAAGTTTTCCATTCAGCCATTGTTCGAACTCACTATTGGGTGGCATCAGGTTTTTATTGATGTCGCCTGTAAGGTGATAGAAGCTTTCGTTTGATTCCCAAAACGCTTTAAATAACTCGGCAAGATTACTCTTGCGCGTGGTTATAAGTGAATCAATACCAACGAGCTCTAAGGTCAAAGTGTTTTCCCAGTCTTTCGTTTTATATATTCCATCTGGGACAACTCCGTGATTAAAGAGGCCAACCTGAGAGCAATCGGTGCGAACCTCGTTTCCGGCTTGCATAAAGCTGACGTTGGCTCCCAACGTAAAATCTTTGAATCGGCAGATGAAACTGAGCATGACAACAAAGTTTTGATTTGGGTAAAGGCCTTTACAGCATTCATCGCGCAAAACGTTGAAAACGTTGTATGCCTCGTTATAGCTAAGTGAAGGCCGATAGTTTGGGAAAATCAGTCCTTTTCTAATAAACACTGACATAAATCCTCCTTGTGATTTGAAAGCTCTTTAACGCAGTTTCATTAGGCTTTTCGGCTTTTCCTTAGTCCACTGTCCGAACATTAAAGAGCTTTCAAATTGGCTCTGTTACCAAAGCCGATTTGTGTTTCTACCTCACCGCCGAAACTAGGCGGGATTATGCGCTTATCGGGTCATCCTCTCGGTTAAGCCATTCCAGCACTGTTAGCAACTTGGTTCTTCCAAGCTTTTTTACCCGTTATCTATAGGGGCTAACATCCGGTTGCCGCTAGAGGCGCATAAGTCTATTTCACGAAATTTGTGTCGCCCATTCGTGGAGCTTGGGCTGACCTCTACCCTCATGTTTGCCAAAGAGGGCAGTTATCGTTCATGGTCCAAATTGTTAAAGAGCTAAGGTGGTTTGCCTTGGGATGAATTAAATGTACAAAACGTACACAATCTTATCAATACAAAATGTATATTTATTTTTTGTTTTGATTTGAAATGTGATCGGTTTGGCAAAATGAAGTTAATAAAAAACCGCCTGAATATGGCGGTTTTAGGTGGAGTTTAAATTTGGAGAAAACTTGAGCTGGCTGCGATCGCAGGCTCGTTCTTGGACATTTTTGCGTTAGAGATGCTAATAATTTAGTTTGAAACGGATAACTTTTGGTATTGAAAAAATGCTTGGTGAAGCCTCCAGCAATACTAGGGCCCGGTCAGATCTAGCCAAGCTTTCAACGGGCAATAGGATCAATGAATAAAAGTGTACTTTAACCTCAAGTGACAGCAGAGAAGGTCGATGTTCAATCGTGTTGTGCAACAACCCTATTTCGCCCTTGTGATTTGGCATTATAAAGATTGGCATCTGCTTCACGCTCGATTTCATCGACATAACTCGACGTATGCGCCTCAGCCAAGCCAATACTGACCGTGACAGAGATCGCTCTCCCTAGATAGGAAACAGGCGTCCTATCAATTGCTTGACGAATGGCCTCCGCATTTTTGAGAGCATGTTGTTGAGAGACACCAGCTAACAGAATACAGAATTCCTCTCCCCCTTGGCGAAACACATTTTCTCCTCCCACCACATGAGCCATCGTTTTCACCACAGACTGAAGTACGCAGTCTCCGCCATCGTGACCGTGTTCATCATTGACGGCTTTAAAGTGATCGATATCTAATACCAATAGAAAGTATGATGTTCCTTGAACTTTTAGCGCTTGGTAACGATGCTTCAATGCGAGGCGATTATTAGCTCCAGTCAGCGGATCAAGTGTGGCTAACTTACTTAGTTTGTTTTCCGTTGACTCGCGGTTGAACTCATACACATGTGCGATCGTCGAAATACTGAAATAACAAAAGGAGAAATTGATCATCATCGTCAACATGTCAAAGTACTGCTCTAGGTAAAATTGATAAATAATGTTGACGATCTGGATGAAAAACAAACATGCAGTCGCTACAAAGCCCACTTTGTAACCAAGCAACAAATAGTAAACAATAGGTAAAACCAGCGACCAAAAAAATACACCATAGACTGTTGGCTTGAGGAAAGTGCCACTAATGACGAGTAACGTCAGGCACAGTGACATAATGTATTTATGGCCCTTGTATGCATTTCCCCTATCGATTTGGCGATAAACATGCCAAGAGTAAAGCGCATATAAGCCTTCCAACGTGCCGTATAGATAACTCTGGCTAATAGCAAAGTTACCGATAGCTAGCAAGGCGGCTAAACTTCCGATCCCTAGACTCATTCCTTTAAGCACTTTGAGGCGTAGTGTTAAGCTGCCATCGAGCTCGTTTATGTCCATATGTTCGTCCACGGGTTAAATGCCTATAAGTCTCATATATGATAACCTGATTAACTTATTGACAACAAGGATATCAACGCATATGTGTACACGTATATTCAATAACTTAAACGATAAATTTCCAGTGACAGCGCGCAACATGGATTGGTATTGGCCCGTCAATACTTACTTTTACGCCATCCCTGAGGGCACGGTAAACCGAGGTCTTAGCACCGAGTCAGCGGCAAAAATCCATATTGCTCCGCAGCAGGTACTGCAATGGACATCTAAATACGCTAGTTTGACCACCGTCATGGGTAGCGACAAAAAGGGTTATGCCGCCGTAGACGGATTAAATGAAGAGGGGCTTGCAGTAAACGGCTTATATGATTCTCATGTCAGTTATGGTCCCACTGACGGTGAAGGTCAGTTCCTCAGCGCCAATCGCTGGGTTCAGTTTGTGCTCGACCGCTTTGCTAGCGTCCAGCAAGCTATTCAGTATTTTGCCACTCACAACATTACAATTGTCTCGGAGCTTTTACCAGACACCTCTAACACACAATCGCATCTTCACCTTGCTCTTTCCGATGCAGATGGCTGTTCAGGCGTAATCGAAGTGCGCAACGGTCGATTTGAACTCTATGAGAGCCCTCAGGATACCGTTGTCACCAATCAACCGGACTACAAAACTCAACGAATGCTGACGGCCTATTGGCAGTATATTTGGGGTAAAAGACCCAACGCTCCAATTGAACACCCAGTATTTTCTGCGCCTGGCGGTAATAGCGCCACACAACGCTTTGAGCGCGCCAGTTATTACTTCACCTTTGCTCAGCCTGCAAAAAAACGACGCGAAGCGGTGTATCAAGCTAAATCATTGGTGGCCGCTTGCTCTGTGCCTGTGCACTTTAACCCCTATTGCGCCGAGAAAGCGTCTTACACGATCTGGACAAATCGTGCCGATCACCGCAAGAAAGTTTACTCCCTGTCTAGCACTGTGACCATGAACACACTGTCACTGCACTTTTCTCCCGAACTCACTACGAGTCAACGCTTGCTGCTGCAAAAAGAAAAAGCAACCAAATCAGCTTGCCCTATCGAGTCTGGCGACGTTACAGACCACCTCGTGGCATGCCCCAACCCATTCAGCTAGTTTTCCTCCGTGGACGCCCTCACATATTTTATCTGTGAGGGCGTCCACGGAGGAAAAGGGCAACTTCCAACACCATGTATATGACTTTGATTTACCTGCTCACTATTAGGAGTTGTTGTGTGGTTCGATGGCTTATTTTGGGGCATCTTTGATTCTGACTGATTTGTGCAACAGCCTGTTGCACAAATTATTCTTATGAAGGTTTGCAGCTATCTAAACACATTTCGGGGCATTTCTGTGTTACACCTCGTCAGCACACCTTTGGACATTTCCGTGTTACCAAGCTTTGAAAACTCTGAGCTTTCGAATAACTTTTTCTATTCCAAACCATCAGAGTTACCATACCAATTACGCATTCCACTACAACCACTCTATCTGTATGATATTGCCTAATAAATATTGGCTTTTATCTAGGTGTGTTATTTATGTCTATAGCCTTAACTGGTCCAGTTAAATATGACTTTCAAGACCTTGTGTGTATCCACTACATCCTAAAATTTTACGATAAGGATGGTACGACATTTTTAGTTGAACCTGACAGAGGAGAAGATGCTGAGTTATCTTTCCTCAATGATACAGGTCAATTACTCCAATTTGAAATTCAGGTAAAAGGCTCTGAAGAACCTGTAACTTATGACAAAGTGGCTGAATGCCTTGGGCATTTTCCAGCTTACGGTACTAGTGATTTTTTACTTGAACGCCTTCTTTCAAATAAGAATGCTCGCGCTGTATTAGTGATGTCTGGTAGAGCAAACGATTTATTGCAAAAGTATCTTCCTAAAGGCGAATGGGATGGAAACATACATAAAGCAAAATTGTTCAATCAAAAAGATGCTCAACTAATTTTAAATGCTGTTAAAGCTTATATGCACTCATTACCTGAGACTCCTATAAATATTACTCGTAGAATTCATATTGATCAGTTCATTGAATCCGTAAGCCCCCAAGATGTAAAAGAATCTCTTACCCGATTGATTATTCTAGATAACACAAGCAATAATTATCTTACTGATAGCTGCCGTAGAATATTGAGGAAAAACTTTTATATTCCAGATGATATGTTTCCCCATACCATCGATGGGCTAGCTACCATTATAAAGAATGGTAAAACATCTCAAAAAGACACAATTGCTCCTTTCTTACAATATATCAATGAGAGTCCTGTACTATCTAATCGTCCAAAAAATTATATTATTAGAAATCATGAAGTTGCTTGGATTGAGCAGCTAAAAAGAGATGGGAGCCTACTGCTATCAGGAAGGCCTAGGGTTGGAAAAAGTAACACCGCTAAATGGATCGCTTCAGAATTTCAAGGTGAAGGTTATTCCGTATTATTGACTCAGTACGTTGACGAGGCAGAACGTTTTCTACTTGACTCAGTGCATACTCCTAGACTAGTTGTTCTTGATGATCCATTAGGCGGAATACATCCTGTGAATAAGCCAAATGAAAGTCTTGGACTATTGAAGAGACTCATCACTAACTTACGCCCAAATAGGAAATTAATTGTTGCTCAAGGACAAGAACGATTATTAGAGATTACTGAGACCGAAATACTTGCGGACGCTAGTATTGTAGGGAAAGATTGGATAGACCTTTCTGATGTAACAGTTGATCTCCTTCTTAATCATTGGGATTCTTTGAGAAGAGAGTTTTCTATTTCAAATAATATTTTCAACATGGTGCACAACTCGTTAAAAAAAGAAAAGATAAATATTGAACTAGGA
>NZ_WXWK01000001.1:0-18831 GCF_009904835.1 Vibrio sp. V33_P6A3T137
CGGTAAAGCGACATAGCAACGACCGCCCAAACGGCCATGTCGAGAGGGATACGACGTTTACGAATAGTGGCCACACCGGAAGCTTCTAAGCATTGGTTGATGAAATCAGGACAAAGAATGTCACTGAGTTTTCCAAGTTGTTCAGTATTGGGGGCGTAACGCTTGGCGAGTGTTAGGGCTGTAGTTAATTGCAAAATAAAAGGCTCAAAGTTTTAGGAACTTAGAGCCTTTATAAGCCATCTGTAGGATCGTTCAACCGATCATTTATCTCTTAACTGATCGGCATTAGCCTAACGGCTCGTTAATTTTTGCGTCCGATAAAGCCGAGCTTTTTACCAATCCACCACAAAAGCCCTAATACCACAATCACTGAAAACAGCATTGAACCTGAATCGGGGTATTGAGCCTTCATAAACGCCGAGTGGCCAAAAGCTCCGACAAAAAAACAGGCTAAACCAACCAACGGAATATCGTCTGCTACTGGATGACGTAAATAGTCTTGGTATAACATTTGTACCGACAACACGAGAGCAATCAGTGGAAAGAGGGAGAAAGAGACCTCGCTGATCGTCAGCCATGATAAAAGTGCGTCACCGCACATGCCACTAATTAAGGCCAGCAGCAATGTTTTACTATTGGAAGTGGGTGATGTTTCGTTACTCATTACTCTATCCCATTTTTTAGTCGATTACGTTCACGCTCTTTGCGATACCAAAGAGCCCCTTTCGCCATCATACGCAACTGCATAATCAGTCGCTCTGACAATTCATCACGCGCTTGTCGTTCTAGATCTAATGCTTGCGCGCCGGAGCTAAAGACTAACGTCACTGACGCTTCAGCTTGGATGACCGCTTCTTCTCGTCCCATACCGGTATTGATCAGGTATTCGGTAAGCTCAGCAGAAAAATGTTGAATTTCACGCACTACTGCGGCGCGAAACTCAAACGAAGTTCCAGAACGTTCGCGCAACAGTAAACGAAACACATTAGGACTACTTTCAATAAATTCCATAAAGGTTTCCACTGACGTACGTATGACACTGCCCTCTTTAACAATTCTCTGCCGCGCTTGACGCATCAGTTGACGTAGCAGCAGTCCACCTTCATCAACCATGGTCAACCCTAACTCATCCATGTCTTTAAAATGTCGATAAAAAGAGGTGGGGGCAATCCCAGCTTCGCGTGCGACCTCACGTAAACTTAAATTAGAAAAGCTGCGATCAGCACTCAATTGGCTAAACGCTGCGTCAATCAATGAACGACGAGTTTTTTCTTTTTGTAGCGCGCGAATTCCGGTAGATTTCATACTGAACCTATTCTCATAGCCTTATCATCAACCGCATACTATAACGCGAAATGCACCATTGTCGATCCCAGCTTGCATAGCAGTGTCAGCATTTTCTCAACCATTCAAACAACACAAAAATACCACACTTAAATTCTCCAGCCGCTATCCTATAAAATGTCGTGATCCTAAACACCCTATCGGGGAAATGGGATTTACCTAGCAACACAATCAGTTACAATCTCGCTACAGCACTGATAAGCATCGATAACAACAAGGATATCCTATGACACAGAAGCACCAGTTTGACGTTATCGTCATCGGCAGCGGACCTGGCGGAGAAGGCGCAGCAATGGGATTAGCCAAAGCTGGCATGAATGTCGCGATCATAGAAAAGGAAAGCACCGTCGGCGGCGGTTGTACACACTGGGGAACTATTCCCTCGAAAGCTTTACGTCACGCCGTCAGTCGAATCATTGAATTCAACAGTAACCCGCTGTTTTGTAAAAACAACACCAGCATACACGCCACATTTTCATCCATTCTCGGTCATGCAAAAACCGTTATCGATAAACAAACTCGCTTACGACAAGGCTTTTATGACCGAAACCAATGTAGCTTAATTTTTGGTAGCGCCGAATTTATCGACCCTCACACTGTCGCAGTTCATAAACACGATGGCAGCATCGAGCACTATCAAGCCGATAAATTTGTGATTGCCACTGGCTCTCGACCTTACCAACCGAATAATATCGATTTTACCCATCCTCGGATCTACAACAGCGATTCGATTTTAAATTTAAAACACGATCCACAGCATATTATTATTTATGGTGCAGGGGTGATTGGTTGTGAATACGCCTCTATTTTTAGAGGGTTAGGCGTAAAGACCGACCTGATCAATACTCGTGATCGCTTATTGGCTTTTTTAGATAATGAAATTTCTGATGCGCTCTCTTACCACTTTTGGAATAGTGGCGTGATGATTCGCAACGATGAAACCCATCAGAAAATTGAAGGCACTGATGATGGCGTGATTGTCCACTTACAATCGGGTAAAAAGATGAAAGCGGACTGCTTGTTGTACGCTAACGGCCGTACGGGTAATACCGAACAACTGAATTTATCAGCGGTTGGTCTCGCCGCCGACGCCCGTGGTCAATTAACCGTCAACCACAATTATCAAACCGATGTCGAGCACATCTATGCGGTTGGGGATGTGATTGGGTACCCAAGCCTTGCCAGTGCTGCTTACGATCAAGGCCGTTTTACCGCCCAAGCGATTACTCAGGGCCAAGCGGTGAATAAGTTGATCGAAGATATCCCAACGGGTATCTATACCATCCCAGAAATCAGTTCAGTTGGAAAAACCGAACAAGAACTTACCGCAGCGAAAATCCCTTACGAAGTAGGACGATCCTCATTTAAGCATTTAGCACGCGCACAGATCTCTGGTAAAGATATCGGTAGTTTAAAAATTCTCTTTCATCGCGATAGCAAAGAGATTTTAGGTATTCACTGCTTTGGGGAGCGCGCGGCAGAAATCATCCACATTGGACAAGCAATCATGGAACAAAAAGGCCCTGCTAATACCATCGACTATTTTGTCAACACGACCTTCAATTATCCCACCATGGCTGAAGCTTATCGTGTTGCCGCGCTCAATGGATTAAACCGCTTGTTTTAACCATGGTTTGTTTTAACCATGGCTTATTTTAACAATGGTTGATGACGGCGACTTAAACAAAAGAGTCGTCGTCAGTTTAAGCTGTCTCTTCCTAAGCTAGAGAAAATCGCCTCGCTGCCACTGGCGCTTTAATACCCAACCTAAACTCAGACCACGCAATGCCATAAACGTTAACATCGCTAGCCATAAAGCGTGGTTTTGCCAAGCAGAGAAAAGTATAAACACCAGAAAAAAACCACTGGCGGCAATAAACATGCTGTTACGCATCTCTCGCCCTTTCGTGGCACCAATAAATATCCCGTCGAGCAAAAAACACCACATCGCCACCAGCGGCATCGCGACTAACCACGGCAGATATTCCTGAGCGGTCTGCTGTACACTTGGAATAGACGTAATTAAACCAATCAGGTTCGAGCCTGAAAACGCAAAGACGGCCGTTAGCCCAAGGCAAATTAGTAAGCTCCAAAACGTACTGCCAATAATAGAAGCTTTAAGTTGCGACGGGCTTTTCGCTCCTACCGCTTTGCCCACCATCGCCTCAATCGCGTATGCAAAACCATCCATGCCGTAAGAGATCATCATCAAGAAGCTCATCAGCACCGCATTCGCAGCGACAACTTGATCACCAAAAGCCGCGCCTTGAAAAGTCATAAAACTAAAGGCAGCCTGCAAACATAACGAACGCAAGAAAATGTCACGATTTAAACGTACAAAACGACTCATCCCTTGAGTACTTTGCAATAATAAAGCCCAAGGTGATGGTAAACCTTTAGCACGCCAAAAGCGCCAGACACACCATAAACCAAAAGCCATACCAAGGTAATCGGCGATCACTGAAGCCAACGCGACGCCAGAGACTTTCCAACCAAAACCGAGCACAAACAGGACATCGAGCACAATATTGGTCAGATTGGTGATGATCACCATCCACATTGGCGCTTTAGCATTTTGCGTCCCCAATAACCAACCAAGCAGCACAAAGTTGATCAATACAGCCGGCGCACTCCAAGCTCGAATCATAAAGTACTGCTGAGCATAATGTTTCACTTGTTCACTGGCTTCACTTAAGGCAAAAACGCCTTCACCAATCAAACGGTGCAGTAACAAAAAGACCGCCGCAAATCCAAGAGACATCAGCACGCCCTGCACCCAGACTAAAGCCAACTGATTACGGTCATCAGCGCCATAGGCTTGTGCTGTTAAGCCGGTCGTCGACATGCGTAAAAAGCCTAATAACCAGAAAGAAACGCTGATCAACATGCCCCCAAGCGCGACGCCACCGAGATACCATGCGTGCTGTAAATGACCGATCACCGCCGCATCGACCAAGCCAAGCAATGGAATGGTAATGTTGGACAACACCATAGGAATGGAAAGCAGTAAGACTTGACGATGAATGGTGCGGTTGGTAAGAATTTGGACTAGCGACGCCACATAGAAATCCTCTTAAGATCGGCCATCCAGTGTACCGAAAATAATCAGCATTCCCAAGTGATGACGACGGACAGCGCTTAATGAACATCAATCCCAATAACGCCAAGACATTACCAACGAACTTGGACCACCACGGGGGTTAGGCGATGTTTGAATCCGTTGATTTTACTCACCAAACGTTGCCAAAGTTTCCAGCGATGGCAATGGCGGTCAAGGGGCGATAACAGCAAGGCGCTATGTGCCCAAGGCAAAGCATTGAGTATCGCTTGATCCGGTTTAGCAAAACCATGTTGATAATGACCAGAGCCCATTTTTTGTCCAAGACGTGTCATGGTTTTATCACCCGCCAGAACTAAACAAGCGCGAGCATTAACGAAATGCAGCCCCAACGCACGAATAAAAGAGGAAATCTGCTTTGCGTGGCAATCTAATAACGCATGTTCACATAAGATCAATACCGGAGCCGAATCAGGAATGATTAACCGCTCTAACCAGTCAAGATTATCGACACTACCGCAGCAATGCTGATAACGCTCACTACGATGAAACAGTTTTTGCCGCCATAACAAATGCTCACTCACATCGACTTCCACCCAGTGACAGCGCCCATTATCGACTCGGTAAAAACGCGTATCTAAACCAGCGCCAACATTAATGATCCAGCCATCAGGATGGGTCGCTAAAAAACGATGAATTTGCTGATCGCACAGTCGAGCCAGCGTAACATGCAATAGCTGTTTTTGCGGAATGTCGCCCGCGAGACAGTCTGGCGCAAGGTGACAACGCTGACAGGCACGAGCGGCTATCGGATCATAGACCAAGCCATCATCGACGAAACTTTCACGGCTACGCAACCAAAGCGGCTGCAGTAAACGAGTGGGTACTTGATAACGTGGTGATGAATGAGTGTACTTAGAGGGCATTATCATCTTCCTTATGTCACCATAAAAAGATGATAATGAATATCAATTAGATTGGCAAGCTAATGCGTGAGATTTGAGCAGGGGTCACATCCAATCGGTATTACGGATAATACCAACGGCAATCCCTTCAATCGCTAAATCTTGACAAGTTAAGTCAACTTCAATCGGTGCAAAAGCGTCGTTCTCAGCATGCAGCCACACTTTCGCGCCTTTACGCTCTAAACGTTTGACCGTCACATCTTCTTCGACACGAGCGACAACAACTTGCCCATTACGCACATCCTGAGTTTTATGAACCGCGAGCAAATCACCATCCATAATACCAATGTCCTTCATGCTTTCCCCCTGAACACGGAGTAGAAAGTCGGCTTGAGGTCGAAACATACTCGGATCAACATGATAATGCGCTTCGATGTGCTCTTGCGCGAGGATCGGTTCACCAGCCGCGACTCGGCCGATCAAAGGTAAACCAAGATCTTGCTCAGCATCATTGGCAGCCCCTACTAAAATACGAATCCCACGTGAAGCACCGGGAACAATTTCAATCACTTGTTTACGAGCGAGAGCTTTTAAGTGCTCTTCTGCCGCATTGGCTGAACGAAAGCCCAGTTCGCGAGCGATTTCAGCGCGAGTGGGTGGCATTCCGGTTTCTTCGATCTTACTTTTAATTAGCTCGAAGACTTGTTGCTGGCGTGGCGTTAACGGCTTCATGACTCACCTGTCTTTTTATACAGTTAACTGTGAGTATATCCAGTAATTCACGAAAAGCAAAGTGGATTGCTGCTTTTTTGATTACTCCACCGCCCGTCACGGCTGGGCAGCGTTTCGAACAGGAATCATGAAACAAATCAAACCTCTAGTAAGCAATCAACTGACATGACGGAATAGTATTAAAAGGTTTGACCAGTTTCTGGTATTCTTGCGCTTCAAAAAAAGACACCGACTCAAATCGATCGCTCTCGGTTTGAGTTTTAGTACAGCATCTTGAGGCCTTGAACTCTTATGTCTTCCGGACACTCATTTTCTCGCTCTTTATTAAAATTACCGCTATCGGTAATGGTAAAAGGCACGGCGATCCCATCGAACCCGATTGATGATTTAGCCATTGATCTGCATAAACCGATTGTTTATGTCTTACCGTTTCGCTCGAATGTTGATCTACTGACGTTACAAACTCATGCGCTCAATGCGGGGCTCCCCGACCCACTGACCCCACTGACCATTAATGGTCAAACGCTAAAACGTTATGTTTTTATCGCTTCTCGTCCAGCGCTACTGCAAGACGACCATAATGTGCCTAACGAATCGATTACTACCTTTTCTGAACTGTTAGCCTTACATAAGCATGATTCTGAATTGGATGTTCAAATGATTCCTGCAAGTGTGCTATGGGGAAGACGTCCGGGTAAAGAGGGACAAGAAAAACCTTACTTACAAGCTCTAAACGGGTTACAAAAAGCCATCGCCGTGGTGATCTCTGGGCGTGACTGTTTGGTCCGTTTTAGCCCTGTAGTTTCATTGCGTTACATGGCCGATGCTCACGGGACCGATAGTTCAATTGCCCATAAACTCGCACGTGTGGCACGCATTCACTTCTCTCGTCAAAAATTAGCCGCTTCCGGCCCTAATTTACCTCAGCGTCATCAGTTATTTTCAAGACTAATGACCTCCCCTGCGATAGAAAAAGCGATTGCCGATGAAGCCAACCGTAAAAACATCTCATTAGAGAAAGCTCGCAAAGAAGCGCATAATATTTTGGATGAGATCGCCGCCGACTTTTCATACTCTTTAATCAAAAAAGGGGATCATGTTCTTGGCTGGCTATGGAATCGCATTTATCAAGGGCTGAACATCAACAACGCGGCCACGGTGCGTCGACTCGCTCAAGATGGTCATGAAATTGTCTATGTTCCTTGTCATCGTAGCCATATGGATTATCTTCTACTCTCTTATGTGCTCTATCACGAAGGGTTAGTTCCTCCGCACATTGCCGCGGGCATTAATTTAAACTTTTTCCCTGCCGGACAAATATTCCGCCGTGGCGGAGCATTTTTTATCCGTCGGAGTTTTAAAGGCGATCCTCTTTATTCGACGATTTTCCGCGAATACCTGGCAGAATTGTTTGCTAAAGGCTACTCGGTAGAATATTTCAGTGAAGGTGGCCGCTCACGTACCGGACGTTTACTGCAAGCCAAAACCGGCATGTTAGCAATGACCATTCAAGCCATGCTGCGTGGCTTGAACCGTCCTGTAACCCTAGTGCCCGTCTACATTGGCTATGAACACGTGATGGAAGTGGGCACTTACGCCAAAGAGCTGCGCGGTAAACGCAAAGAAAAAGAGAATGCAGGCTTAGTGTTTCGCACGCTACGTAAACTACGTAACTTTGGCCAAGGCTACGTTAATTTCGGTGAGCCAATCCCTCTTAATCACTATCTTAATGAACATGCACCAGAGTGGACTCAAGACATTGATGCCATGGGGGGCAGCAAACCCCAATGGATGATGCCTATCGTTAACCAATTAGCGACCAAAATGATGACACACATTAACGATGCTGCTGCCGCCAATGCGATGACCTTGTGTGCGACCGCATTATTAGCCTCAAGGCAACGTGCATTAGCTCGGGACAATTTGGTCAAACAAATCGATTGTTATTTAGCGCTACTACGCAATGTTCCTTACTCGACGACCTTTACCGTACCTAGTGATAGCGCAGAGCAATTGGTCACCCATGCTGAGTCGTTAGATAAGTTTTTGGTTGAAACCGACAGTATTGGCGACATTATCTCATTAGATCGTAACCAGTCGATTTTGATGACTTATTATCGTAATAACATCATTCATTTACTGGCACTACCATCGCTAATTGCGCAGATGCTGATCCGTCAGCAATCATTATCGATCAGTGCTATCCAGCAAACCGTTGCTCAAGTCTATCCTTTCCTTAAGCAAGAGCTATTTTTAAGCTATGCCGAACATGAATTGGATGAAATTGTTGAGCGTTACCTATCCGAGCTTGAGCGCCAACACTTAGTGACGATTGAACAGCAAACGGTAACCATCAACCAAGCCCAGACACAAGTCTTGATGCTCCTTGGTCGAACGATTTCCGAAACACTGCAACGTTATGCGATTGCCTTGAATCTACTGGTTGCTAACCCAGATTTAGCCAAAACGGATCTGGAAGCTAAGAGCCAAGAGATTGCTCAACGGCTGGGACGACTGCATGGGATTAATGCGCCAGAATTTTTTGATAAAGGTGTTTTTTCGGCGCTGTTTGTCACTTTAACCGAACAAGGCTACTTAGGTCATGATGGTTATTGCCAATTGGAAAAAACTCAGCAGTTTGCCGATGCGCTTTACCTGATGCTCTATCCTGAAGTCCGTTTAACCATTCAAGAGAGTATCTGTCAGGTCGAGTGGTAACGAGTTAACGTCATCACGGTTACAGACGCTGGTTATCACTGACCCAATAACACTAAGGCATCCCACGGGATGCCTTAGTCGTTGATCATCGAGTTACCACGACAGTGAGAGTATTAACCCCAATGTAATGACCATACCGACATAGTTATTGTTCAAAAAAGCATGAAAGCAAGGCATGCGTTGTCGATGACGAATTAAATGCTGCTGATACACAAATAAACCACTGGCAATTAAAATCGCCCAGTAATAACTGGCTCCTAGCGAATAAACCCAACCCAGTGCGATCAATAAAACGATCGTCATCAGTTGCAACACACCAATGATCGCTTTATCACGACGACCAAATAAAATCGCGGTGGATTTCACTCCAATCAACAGATCGTCATCACGGTCAACCATCGCATATTGAGTATCATAAGCAATCGTCCACAGCAGGTTTACCCCAAAGACTAACCAGATGATTGGAGGCAAGGCATTGGCTTGAGCGGCCCATGCCATCGGAATCGACCAACTGAATGCTAAGCCCAGAAAAAGCTGAGGTACTTGAGTATAACGTTTCATGAAAGGATAGATGAAAGCCAGTAACACCCCGACTAAAGAGAGTTTTATTGTCAAAGGATTCATGGTTAGTACCAGTAAAAAAGACAGGATCACCAAGACTAAAAACAACCCAATCGCTTCCTTCTCACTCACTTTCCCAGTGGGTAACGGACGTTGAGCTGTGCGCTTCACATGCCCATCAACATGACGATCGGCAAAATCATTAATCACACAACCGGCGGAACGCATCGCAAACACCCCAACCACAAACACCACAAGTACGTGAAAATCCGGCATACCTTGCGCTGCTAAAATCAGCGCCCATAACGTTGGCCATAACAGCAACAACGAACCAATAGGTCGATCCATACGCATCAGTTGCCAATAGGCATGAACTTTTGCTTGGTTCATTTACACACTCTCCTTCGCGTAAATTGGGCAATCGGGCAAAAATAATTCAGCGACTAACATCGGTTTATGATTCATCCATAATCGTGAACGTCGCGCAAGTAACGGGCCATCTGAGGTCATCGCCCAGCCAACTTGTAATCCATCCCGTCGAACATGATCACTGTTAAAGACGGTAAGGCCAAGCGGAATATCCCCTTGTTGAGTCAAATCCTCTGGCTGATCTTGCAAAGAGCTTTGAGGAATGAGTGTACGACCGAAGACCCAGGGTCTAGTATCTCCGGCTAAAATAACCTGACGTAATAGACACGTTTCTGCCGTTAACCACGTCACTTCCGTAAAATCCAGTTGTGCAGGTTCCAGCCACTGGTTATGGTGCTGAATAATACTCAGTCGCTGACAATACTGAGCCATCAGACGCGATAACGACCCTTGCTCTAATAGCCAAGATTGGGCGTTATCCGTAGGATAAGTAAAATCTTCCGGCCATTGCCAATTAACTTGGCGTAATGAAGAAAGATAGAGCGGAGTCATTCTATTCATACTAGTATTCAATATGACGCTTAATCGTCATACAATAACGCCGACATGCAGGTAAACCGCGCAGCGTTCAGACTCTATTAAGCATTTTATTTACAATCAGATGCGCTATTGTAACAAGAGTCGGGCGATTCGAATATCGTGAACAGAAGAAAGAACAGGCACAACTATGCTTAAACGTTATCTAGTCTCAATAATGCTCGCCTTTGGCCTGCTAGCCCCCTACTCTGCGATGGCGAGTACGGAGAATAGAACTCAATTCGCCTATTTTACATTAGAGCCGGAATTGACCACCAACTTCCATACCCGAGGTAATCGTCTTGGCTATATTCAGGTCAGAATTGATATTATGGTCGCCAATAGCGCCGATCTACCATTAATCGAGCTCCATCAACCACTCATTCGTGATGCGGTCATTGAGCAGCTTGGTAAACAAACCGAGGATTCCATCCGCTCTCTTGCTGGCCGAGAAAACTTACGAAAAACCCTCGTCGAGGATTTAAACAATATCTTATTGCCTGAAACCGGACGTACACTGATCGCTGATTTACTGTTTACCAAATACATTTATCAATAAAACAGAGTCAACGAATCTCTCACGGTCATCGAACTATCGCTCAATGGAACGCTTTCGATGACCGACTTGCATCGTGTAAACCCAATAACATACCGCTAACTAATCCGACCAAGTGTGCCGTATTGGCGATCGCCATAAATGGCTGAACAAATCCCAACACCAACCAAATCAGCATAAAACCAATTAACGGTTTAGGCATCTCTAAACCAAGTTGAGGCGCTCGCCAGCCCAGCAGCCATAAATAACCCACCAAAGCATACACAACCCCAGATAAGCCACCAAAATTCGCGCCTTCCACCCAGTATTGTCCAGCACCAGAGAGAGCCGCAGCGATCAATGCTAGCTGGGTGAGTTTAAGACTACCAAGCCGCTTTTCAATATCACCGCCAAGCTGCCACCACCACAGTAGATTAAACGCAATATGCATGATGGAAAAATGCAGCAGCGCATGGCTAAACCAACGCCATAATTGCCATTGTTGACCCGCGAAAGCCGGAAAATGCAACGCCGCAAACACCTGACGAGCCAAACCAAGCTGTTGTAAAACAAAAATCCCGATGCAGACCATCATCACCAGTAATGTGATTGGCCCAGCTTTGGCTTTTACCAGTGATAGAAGACTCGGGACTTGATAAGTAAACGGCGTTGGTTGAGTATTGGCTACCTGCCAAGAAGCCGCTTGATATTTACTGTCTTGAGGATAACGCAAAAAATGCTGTAGTTCGCTGTCGGTTTCTATTTGGTGCTGCTCATCGATGAGCCATAAAGAAACCTGACCACCTTCCTCTGGCTGCATCTGTACCTCGATATGCCGTGAGGCCATGTAATCAATGAAAGCTTGTGCCATCCGAGGATGAGCTAAGGTGATCAATTTTATCATTTGGGTTAACTCGTTGTTGTCGGTAAATGAGCGTGATGCCAGGCTTCAAAGCCTCCATCAATACTATACACCTGTTCAAAACCTTGGTTAACCAAGTATTGAGCCACACCTTGACTACTAATACCGTGGTAACACATGACTAAAATGGGCTGTGTGAATTCGTGCTCTTTAATAAAAGTATTGAGCGTGTCATTGGTTAAATGAAACGCATCCCGAGGATGAGCTAACGCAAAGGACTGCGGATCACGGATATCAACCAGCGTGGCCTCCGTTTGTTCAAGTAACTGTTGTGCACTGATAACATCAATATGTTGAAATGGGTCCATGAAGTGATTCTCGTTAAGCCATAATTAGTTAGCACACATTGTAACCTAACCCACATTGAACAAGTACATAACGACTGTGGGGTTATGCTCAATAATCTTCAAGCATTATATTGTGGATAATTCTGTGGATTGCGTTGATAAGGTATCTCAAGAGAAAATGATCCACTACATGTTGTGATGATCTTTATTTTTCTGTGTGTAAGAAAAACATATCCCCAAATAGAAAACAGCGTTCAAGCCTTGATTTATCGTCACTGATGATCATTCGTGATACTTTTCATCACAGAGTTATCCACAGAAAATCGACCCGATGTTGATCACTGTTTTCGATCCTAATAAAAAAGCCGAGATCGATTGATCTCGGCTTTCAGCCCATCCGTTGCCTAGCGGCTAAAAATCACCGACCGCTTCTTTGAGCTTTTTCATCGCATTCTTTTCTAGCTGGCGAATCCGCTCAGCAGAAACTTGATAAAGATCCGCTAATTCTTGCAAGGTCGCCTTTTGGTCATCCAGCCAACGAGAGCGCACAATATGCTGACTACGTTCATCCAAACTTGCCAAAGCTAAACTGAGGCGATGATTGGTATGATTCTCCCAGTTTTGCGCTTCGATATTTTCCGCTAAATCCGATTGCTTATCTTCCAGATACAGCACTGGCGCAGTGTAAGCATTCGGGTTGTCGTCATCTTCAGCAGAAAATTCAAACGTTGAATCGAGCGCCGCTAAACGAGATTCCATTTCTCGAACTTCAGCAGGTTCAACTCCGAGTTCACGAGCAACGGTTTCAACTTCACCGTTATTAAACCAACCGAGACGCTTTTTCGATTTACGTAGGTTAAAAAACAATTTGCGCTGCGCTTTAGTGGTCGCAATTTTCACGATACGCCAGTTGCGTAACACGTATTCATGAATTTCGGCTTTGATCCAATGCACCGCAAAGGAGACCAATCTTACGCCGACCTCTGGGTTAAAGCGTTTGACCGCTTTCATTAAACCAATGTTTCCCTCTTGAACAAGATCCGCAATCGGTAACCCATAACCCGAGTAGCCACGAGCAACATGAACAACAAATCGAAGATGCGATAAGATCAACGTTTTCGCCGCTTCAATATCACCTGAGTAGTGCAACCGCTCAGCCAGTTCACGTTCCTCTTCAGCCGTTAGCATTGGGTAGCTGCTGACTGAACGGATGTAGCTATCTAAGCTATCTTGTGAAATAAGAGCCATTGGGTACGCTTGGTTAGTCATTCAAATCCTCATCAATCTGTGATTTTGAGTTAATTTTAACCTGACAATCTTGAACCGAAAATGAATTGGTTTCAAGCCTTGATTGCCGATAATTTTACTCTCAGCTCTGGGAGCCGATCAATAAGACCGCGCTATTTTATAGCGGTTCAATTTCTTTTAAATGCCGCTGCGCAGAAAGACGCGCCGCCAAACACCCCAACAGAGTTCCTAGCATCAGTAGCAATAACGACTCATCCCAATTAAGGCCAATCAATCGAAAACGGCTATCATAAAGCGTCGCTAATTCAGCCACAGCACCATTGAGGATAATGGTCACTAAAGCCGTTAACAGCCAAGCGGATAAGCTACCCAGCAAACCAAGCCACATCCCCGAATACAGGTAGGGACGTAGAATATAACTGTCCGTCGCGCCAATCAGTTTCATGGTTTGAATTTCATCTTTATTGGCTTGAACATTAAAACGCAAAGTATTACCGATGATCAAAAAGATCGATGACAACATCAGTATCGATAGACTAACCACGATGATCATCGCTAAATGTCGAATCGCATCTAACCTCGCTAACCAATCTTCATCTAATCTGACATCGGTAACGTTGGCTTGCTGACGAGCCTCCTCTGCAATCCGTTTGATTTGCTGATTGTCTTCAACACTAGGAGTAATGACGAGTACCCCTGGTAGGGCGTATTCATCCAGTAAACTAATGGCCTGATCAAACCCAGCATATTGACTGAGTTCAGCTAAACCTTGCTGTGGGGATATATAATCAACCAAAGCGATATCAGGGCGACTTTCTAACTGATCTTTTAATATCATCACCCGCGATTCAGGTGTCCCTTGTTGAAGATAAACACTCACTTGAGAAGGACTGGTGACATTCACCGCAACCGAAGCGATATTTTTCGTCAATAGATATAAGCTGGCCGGTAACGCCAGTGCCATTGAGATCACCGCTAATGTAAGCAAATTACCCAGTGGACGTTGCCATAATGCTGAAAATGCCATTTTGGCTTGCTTACTATGAGTGGTAATAAAGCTGTCTCGCGGGGCTCTGGGATAAGGCTGGCTGCGTTTTTTAGGATTGACTTTATTGCTGACCATACTCTTCCACCTCACTCAAAAAGCCTTGGTTCAACTCAAAGTGACGATACTGAGGTCGAGATTGCACCAAGTTAATATCATGAGTTGCCAATAAAATCGTTACACCTGCGCGATTAAACTCTTCAAAGAGCCGTAAAATACGATTCGATAAATCAGGATCTAAGTTACCTGTCGGCTCATCCGCCAACAATAAGGTCGGCCGGTTCACTACCGCGCGAGCAATACCAACGCGTTGCTGCTCACCGCCCGATAATTGGCTAGGTAGACAACGGGCTTTGTCTAGTAAGCCGGTTTTATCTAATGCTGCTGAAACGCGCCGCTTGATATCTTGCTCTGCAATCGATTCGATACGCATGGGTAAAGCGACATTATCAAATACCGTTCTGTCCATCAGTAGGCGATGATCTTGAAACACAATCCCAATATTGCGCCGTAAAAAAGGAATGTCGCGGTTAGGAATACGAGTAATATCATGACCATTAAAACTAATTTTACCGTCACTGGGACGCTCAATCGCACAGATCAACTTAAGTAAGGTGCTCTTACCTGCTCCAGAGTGTCCGCCTAAAAAAGCCATTTCACCCCGACGCAGATGAAAATCGACTTTTTGTAACGCTTGCCGACCGCCACGATAAGCTTTACTGACTTGTTGAAACTTAATCACCCGTGATCCCTCTATGACACATAACACATCGCTGGCTAAAAATATTAACGGCGACAGGCAGGCCGGTCAGCCATGCATGATCGCCGAATTCAACACCGTAGTGGTTACTCTTCTCGGCTAAATAGCGCGTCGATAAATTCTTGGGTAACAAACGGACGCAAATCATCAATCCCCTCACCAACGCCAATATAACGGATGGGTATTTGAAATTGGTCAGCAATAGCAAAAATAACGCCGCCTTTCGCGGTGCCATCCAATTTAGTCAAAGTGATCCCGGTGAGTGGCGCGGCTTGGCTAAACAACTTGGCTTGGCTAATCGCATTTTGTCCCGTTCCCGCATCGAGAGTTAACATGATCTCATGCGGCGCTTGCGGATCAATTTTCTTCATTACACGGACAATTTTTTTCAGCTCTTCCATTAAATTGGCTTTATTTTGTAGTCGACCTGCCGTATCAGCAATCACCACATCAATACCTCGAGCTTTAGCAGCTTCAATCGCATCATAAATCACCGAAGCACTATCTGCTCCCGTATGCTGAGCAATAACCGGAACGTGATTACGCTCTCCCCAGACTTGCAATTGCTCAACGGCCGCGGCGCGAAACGTATCCCCTGCCGCCAGCATGACTTTTTTACCTTGCGCTTGGAATTGTTTGGCTAACTTACCAATCGTTGTGGTTTTACCAACCCCGTTAACCCCCACCATTAAAATCACATAAGGCATGGTTTGGCTATCAATCTGCAACGGTTTTTCTACTTTGGCCAACATTTCTGCCATTTCTTGCTTTAATAACGCGTACAGCGCTTCACCGTCACGCAACTGCTGACGAGACGCTTTTTCGGTTAAACTGGTAATGATTTTAACCGTAGTTTCCATTCCTACATCAGCCATCAATAATTGCTCTTCAAGCTCCTCGAATAGCTGATCATCGATTTTTTTACCTTGAAACAACCCAAAAAAGCCAGCACCGATATTTGCTTTAGTACGACTTAAACTCCGTTTAAGACGCACAAAAAAGCTTTCACTTGGTTTTTCTTGCTCTTGAATTCTAGGCGGTATTTGTTCTGTTTCTGTTTCTGTTTCTGAAAAAGCGTCTGAACTGGCTACTTCTTGTTCAACGGGTAAGATCGATGTGTCTAAAGCGGTACGCTCCGCTTCGGTTATTGACTGTGATTCTTTCTCTTCTACTACTGTTGTTGTGTTTGGTTGTTCATCCCCAAACCCTAACCATGACAATAAGCCACGTTTCTTTTTTTCCGTCATTGGGAGCTATCCTGAATTTGACATAACGATGACTCTTTTCTTGCAAGATTATCCTTTTAAGAAAAGAAAAATGACAAAGCAGTGAAAACTTTCTCGTTCGCTTGATAAACTTTGTCATAATATTGAATTCTGCTGGCTATTTATCTCAATGTTTAAACACAAGCTAAATAGATCAGTCATATAGTAACACTTAATTCACGGTCAAAAAATCTATGCTAAAACGTCGCCCGCAAACCCTATCACAAAAACGCCTCCCCAGTGGCCATGTTCGCATTATCAGTGGATTATGGCGCGGCCGAAAATTACCCGTGCATGACGCACAGGGATTGCGCCCCACCACTGACCGAGTCAAAGAAACCGTGTTTAATTGGTTAGCGCAAGACATCGCAAAAGCAAAATGCTTAGATTTATTTGCCGGTTCAGGCAGCTTGGGATTTGAATGCGCCTCCCGTCAAGCAAACCTAGTGACCATGCTCGAACTCAACGGGGCGGCTTATCATCAGTTGAAGAGTAACATCGCTCGCTTACAAGCCAATAACATCAATGCTGTGCATGGCGATACTTTGCAATATCTCAAACAATCCGCCAGCGAATACGATGTGGTTTTTATTGATCCCCCCTTTCACCAAGGATTGATCAACCAAGTAGTACCGTTACTTGAATCCAACGGCTGGTTAGCAGAACAAGCAATTATTTATATTGAATGTGAAAAAGAACTCTCATTGGATGAGCTACCTGACAACTGGCAACTGCATCGAGAAAAAACCGCTGGCCAAGTGTGCTACCGTTTATACCTCAGACAAGCGACGCCGGTATAACGTCACCGACGATCGCTATCATTTAGTGGTGCAAGATAAATAGCGTTGATAGGGAGCGGAGCTATCTGCTCTCGATTACGCCATGCCCATGTAGCTTTTCACACCATTAAGGAACATTTGGGTCGAAATCATTACCAATAACAAACCCATTAAGCGCTCTACTGCTTTTAACCCGCGCTCGCCCAATACACGATGGAAGAAATTGTAGAACATTAAAATAACAAAAGTTCCTGACCATGCAAGAATCACCGCCGCAGAGAGCTCAAGCATATGTTGAGGATGCTGAGTTGAAAGTAAAAGTAGCGCGGCAATGACAGAAGGCCCTGCAATCATCGGGATCGCCATCGGTACTAAGAATGGCTCTTCTCCTGCCGCTAAACCTGTAATGCTACCCGCACTGGGAAAAATCATTTTAATCGCAATGATAAACAGAATAATGCCGCCAGAAATACTCAAGGTTTCAGGCTGAACATGCAAGAAACCGAGAATCGATCGCCCTGCAAACAAAAATAGCATCAGAATCACTAAGGCAAAGAACAGTTCGCGGATCAGCACTTTACGGCGACGTTTAGGATCAAGATGCTTAAGAATGGATAACACAACAGGCAGGTTACCCAACGGATCCATGATCAAAAATAACATGGTTGCCGCCGATAAAATTTCCATAAAACCTCAATAGACACAGGGGAGTGATAAATGGGTATGTCCGTGGCAAGGGAAAGGTTGAATTAAAAAAGCAAAACAACAGAAGCGACCATCAAAGATTGAGCGAGCAGATAACTCCCAGAAATCCAATATTGTCCCCAAGGTAAAGTGTGTCGATAGTCATGAATGGCCAATAATAACGCCGACAAAATAAACAGTAAGCTACCCACAAACCCTGCCAAAGATGCCAAAGAAGGGCGCTGCAGCAATACCTCACCGGACGCCCAAGCTAATTGTACCAGCACAAGCCCCATGATCGTAACCGGAAAAAGTAACGTATCGATTTGTGGCAGAAGAAGGAAAAAAGTCACAATGCTGGTTGCAATCAATAAAGCGGGCAGCCACCACACCATATTACCGGATAATTGAATCCAAAATGCTTTGCTATAACAGAGCTGAGCAAATAGAAAGCCTAAAAAGCACAATTTAGGTCGCAAATGAAACGTATGTAATCCATCCGCCAACATAGCAATAACTAGACCGGTGGTTATCCATATTGCAGGCATAGAACGAGAAAATAGTGGTTCAATGATCATCGCTAGTAGTAGTACTAAACTGACCATTTTAAACAATACGGCTTGCCGTCTATGATGGTTTTCCAACGCAGAAATGCTGATGAATCCCGATAATGCCACAGAAATCCAGCTCCACATGTCGATACCTCTTATCAATTCTGCCGCCAGTGTAGGCATGTCATCGATGAAGTCCAGAAGTGAACTGCAAAAATTGGATCTTGATTGCGATTCGATAGTGGTAAATTTACCATTGAAAGCTTATCCGCATCTCTACCTCGTTAACTATTCTTTGACTGAATTAGCCTCGACACACAACCAATAAACCATAAAAAACATCGTTTTAAAGCAAAAATAAACACCAAAAATCCATAAAAAATCAAAGTTAAAAAATAAAAAAACAAAAAATAACAATAAAAAATCATACACTTAAAAAGCAAAATCAATAAAAAATCCACCTTAAATTAAAAACAAATAAAAGACACAAAA